>JALZUI010000033.1 GCA_023301545.1 Akkermansiaceae bacterium | reverse complement strand
GGCATGAAGGTTAACCGTATTCTCGTTCTCTTCCGCGCCGCCAAGGCTAACATAGTGAAAGGCTTTCGCCCCCATGAATTCAGCCGACTGAAGGTTAACGGTAAGATTGTACAGGAGGACTCTATCTATCAGACCATTCTCTTTATCGCCTCCTTTTTCACCATCCTCTTCGTCGCCACTCTCCTCGTCACTATGTTTGAGCTCCATAATGAGATCGACCTTGAGACCGCCTTTGGTGCGGCCTTAACAACGCTCAGTAATGTTGGCCCGGGCTTTGGAGAAGTCGGCATCTGGGGAGACTTCAGCCATCTCACCTCCCCCACTAAGCTTTTACTCTCCTTTTTAATGGTTCTTGGCCGATTAGAGATTTTCGCCCTCCTTGCGCTCTTCTCCCGCCGAACCTGGAAACGTTTCTAATCGGCCATACATAGGCTTATCAAATTTTCCCTGCTGGCCTTAACCGCTATGGCTCTACTATACACGCTGAGTTACCTCTCTATGCGCCAGAATTATCGCGAAACATGGGAACAGGATCAGCAAGAGTACGTCATCTTCCCCACTGAGAAGACTTCTCTGTATTATTTGTTTCGCCCATTAACGTATCTTGATTCTTACCTGACAGGGATGCGCTTTCATCTCGGACCTCACCAATAAATTTCACGTAATACCGCCAATTTTTCTTAGCGGAGTGAACCTTTTATAAAAGTTTTATAGAACGATCTTTCGTATTAAAACTCAGAAAATTCTTTTGTTTCATATAGGATTAACGTCTTTATGAAGTGTTGATATTCAGGGTTTTTATATAATAAAGTAAAATTAATTATAAAAATACGTTGATATTTTAAAATTTATCTCTAATGTTCATCGAATAACTTAAAAAGTTTAAAAACTAACCAAGGGGACATATGAAATTAATCGCACTATTTATCTTATTCTGGACGCTGACTTCATCAGCGTGGGCATTTAAAACGGTAGTAATTGACGCAGGCCATGGTGGTAATGACCGTGGTGGTTCATGGGGCAAGGTCTACGAGAGCCATCTCGCGCTGGACACAGCCTTCCGTCTGGAACGCTACCTAAAGATGAAAGGGTACAAAGTTGTCATGACACGTCGTACAGACAAGTACCTCAGCCTCAAGCAGCGCTCCACCTTTGCGAATAAGTACAAGAATGCGATCTTTGTTAGCGTCCACATTAATAAGGCCAGCCGTACTGGTGCGACTGGAATAGAAACCTTTTATTGCGGTAGTGAGGGAAAAAAATTAGGGCAAGCGATCCAAGATAAGATGGTCTCTAAGGTAAAAGTTCATAACCGTGGCCTCAAATACGCAAGATTTCACGTCCTCCGTACTACGAAAATCCCAGCTGTTCTGACTGAGATCGGGTTCGTAAGTAACTACGGAGACCGTCAACGACTTAAGTCTGGTAAATACCGTGATGAGATCGCTAAGGCAATCGCAGACGGAATCGCCAAATACGACTGAAGAACACACAACACACCCCTTAAAAAGACGAACCTGCTTTCAGGTTCGTCTTTTTTATATCTGCCCTCTCTTTCTTAAAAAAATACTATGCAGACGGGCTAGTTGCGATAAGAGTCGTTCTATGAATACTCCAGTAATTATTGGTGGAACGATCGCTATTGACAATGTCTCCACTCCTACCGCCTCAGTTGAAAACGTATTAGGTGGATCGGCCGCTTTTGCTTCGGTCTCTTGTTCCTACTTTACAGACTCTACTCACCTCCTCGGTGTTGTCGGCTGTAACTTTCCACAGGATTTTCTCACGCTCTTTTCAGAGAAAGGAATCAACCTAGAGGGGATAGAAAAGTCGGAGAAAGAGTCTTTTGTGTGGACTGGAAAGTACCTTGAAGGAATGGCGGAGCGCGAAACCATCGACGTTGCCATCAATGTCCTCGAAGACTGGCAAGTTAAGGTCCCCTCTTCCGTCGCGAATTGTCCTATCGTCGTGTTGGCTAATATGTCCCCAGAGAACCAACTCCAAATGCTCGACCAGATTACCGCTCCGAACAAGTTCGTGATCGCTGATACAATGGACCTCTGGATCAATGTCGCCCGTGAGCAACTAGAAAATGTACTCACTAAGATCAACTGCCTCGTCCTCAATGAAGGCGAAGCCAAAATGCTCTCTGGCGAATCTAATCTCATCCTCGCAGGAGAAAAACTCCGCGCGCTTGGCCCTGAGTACGTTATTATCAAAGTCGGCGAATTTGGTTCATACCTCTTTGGCGCAAATGACACCTTTTACCGTGTGCCTGCCTTCCCACTGAAAAACTTCGTAGATCCAACTGGCGCCGGAGATTCCTTCCTCGGAGCGATGGCCGGCTACCTCTCAGGCTTACGCAAAACAGACTTCAGCGCACTAGAACTCCGCGATGGAATGGTTCGAGGCTCTGTGGCCTCTAGCTTCACCTGTGAGGACTTCTCTACTCACGCTCTGGAAGCCGCCTCCCCTGCTGACATGGATTCCCGTATGGCTCAGCTCAAGGAAATGAGCTGCTGGTAAGCAACCTGCTCACTTCACCATTTCAACGGCCTTGGCTGGTAACCAGCACTGACGCTTATCAGCGAGAGTGACATGAAGCCAGTGCAGCCGTTTTTCTAAAAGAACAAACTCCGTCCCCGCGTGTAGTGGGGTCTCGAAGCTCGCTTGGTAGCTGGTGCTATCACCCTGACGAGCCGTAACCTCGGGCAGAATAATGACCCCTGCCAGGCTACGCTGTAGCGTCCAAGATTCCGTTAGGAGAGATGCCAGCAAAATCAAGGCGAGAGCTCCTGAAAGCCCCATTACGAGCTTAATAGGAGGCCTCCTAACGTATAGGTAAACCACAGCACAGACCCAAAAGAGGAGAACGCTGAAGAGGAAGAAGTTATATCGGGATTCAAAAGCCCAATTATAGAGAAAAAGCGTCCGTAAGACACTGCGGTCGGCGCTGGGCTCGATCGTATCTACCCGCTTTTGCCGCGCGAGAGCTAGGTTTTGGCGCAGTTGCTCATCGCTAGGGTTATACTGTTGAGCACGACGGTAGTTCAGAATCGCCCGTCCAAGGTCGCCTGCACGGTAATAACTGTTAGCCAAGTTATAGTAGACCTCTCCATTAGGCGCCTGATTAGCGAGGCGTTCGTAGCGTAGCGCTGCTTTCTGGTACAGTTCGGTCGATTGCTCAGTCGCTTCATTAGCCTCTGTGAAGAGCCCCTTAGCTTCCTGCAAGAGGGCCTCGTCTGCCTTAACGGAAACGCACAGAAAAACGAATAAGGGGAAAAGTTTAAAGAAAGTATTCATCGGAGTATTTTATCAAGTTGCTGAACCAAGGAAGTGGCTTGAGTTGAAGTCGCCTGTAGGTCGGCGTCAGAAGTCGCGCCAGAGAAACGGCTAAGATCTCCTTGGGCGTAGAGGGCTTTTACGTCCTCTAACAGAGCGGGGTTTACGCCTTTATCTACTAGGGGTTGCGCGACATCTAGGTAAGTCAGAGCCTCCGAATCGAGATGCAACTTATGACCCAAGAAGCCAGAAAAGGCCGCCAGGAGGTCATCCATGTTGCTGGCCGCTACGCTTTTCTTAGTAAAGGTCGTCAGTGCCTGACGTTCGCGTTTTTTAGCAGGATTGGCTGCTTCACGTTTACGAAGATGGCGGAAGGCCAGAGCGCCAAAGTAAAAAATCGGGGGGAGAATGAAAAACAACCAACGCCCACCAGCAAAGAGCCTGCTAAAGCCAATTTGTTTGCCAACAAGAAGCTCCTTACCTGTATAATTATGAGCAAGCCCTAGTTCGCTCGATGCCACTCCCCTGCCATTAGTCGGAGCGGGGCCTAGTCCTTCGGCATCCTCAATCGTGACCATACGGGTCTTGTTGACCTTAATCGGGATCGCCTTGGTCTTAGCGATCTTATACGTCCCTGATTTCACATCGAAGTAAGGCAATTCTAGCGGTGGGATGCGAGTCACCCCGTCATGAGAGGCCCGAATGGTCTGGCTAAACAGCATTGCATTACCAGAGAGTTCTCCATCTTCAATCTCAGTTGGTACTTTGAAATCGGAAATTAAGTTCTCTTGAGCCGCTAAATTGGGCAGTTCAACAAGGTTTAAATCCTGCGCTCCTGTCATCGCAAGCTGAAGGGTGATCGGATCACCCACATTGACTTCTAGCGGAGAGGCCTGCACTTGGAGAGCATATCTTCCTACATGGCCGTTGTAATTGCTAGGCTGCCCCTTAGTCGTTAGTGAGAGCACTTCTAACCCAAGATCATTGGATGGAATAATCAGGTCACGGTAGCGAGCTTGACGGCTCTCACGTCCGAAAAAGTCTCTCTCGATCTGTTCCCCGTCTTCCCCTTGAAAGCTCAACGTCACAGGTTCTAAATCATAGGTTCCCGCTACTCTGGGAGTCACTAGCTTACGAAGCGTCACCGTCTGGTACTGCACTCCGTCTAAGGTTTTCACAGGATAAGAATCCTGCTGGTCTGTTTCGAGATCGCTAACCTTGAAACGCTTATCGCCGGTCAACGGTAGAGAAATATTCAGATCACGCGCATTCGCCTTAAAGTAAAAGGTCATGAGCAGTTCGATTTGCTCACCGACATACGCACGGGGCTTTGAAAACTCAACCCGCAGTTTG
>JALZUI010000032.1 GCA_023301545.1 Akkermansiaceae bacterium | reverse complement strand
CACTAGGTGAATTTTCTGGTTCTCTGAGGGGCGTTGGATTAGCGTGGTGGAGCACAATTATGAAAAAATCACTACCTTACCTTATTGGAGGACTCTTGGTCTTATTAATTGCGGTCTCAGGAAACATACTGGGGAAGACGCTTCGGCCGTTTCTTAATTTTGACTACTCCGATGAATATGGCGAGGACTACGTAATCGCCGCCCCTGCAGAATCTGCGGAGGAATGGCAGGGGCGATTCGAGACGGCGCAGAAGAGCTATGATCAGTCCTTAGAGCATCTGTACGCGGAGCTTCCACCACAGGCGGAATGGCCTGCGGTGATCGAGACGCTGAAGACGTATGAGGGTGAGAGTTCCTATGGTGAAAATGATAAGGTACACCGTCAAATGATGGGCTATCTCCTGGAGGAGGATTATGAGGCGGCCTCGGAGCTCTATCTCAAGCTGGCGAGTGAGAAAAAGCTCTCCTCGTACAAGTACGAAGAAACGGTAGGGGTTTTGAGACAAATGATGGTTCCGCAGAAGGTGATCGATAAGAATTTGAAGCTTAAAGCGAAGAAGAAGGATAATGATTCGGCAAAAAAAGAAAAAGGATGGAAGAGGGAACTGAAGAGTGGGGGGATCGAGAAGGCGATCCGCACTCTGATGGCTAAGAATGATGGAGACGATTGGGATACGGCTTATGAGCTAACCGTGCTTTATGAAAAAGAAGATCTGAAGGTTGAGGTGCTTGCAGGGTTTGAAGAATGGGCAGTGGAGGATATTTCGGAGAGCTCGTATATTAGCTATGATATCAAAAAATATTTAAAGGCGCTGGTAGAAGAGGGAGATTACGAAAGGCTCCATTCGTTCACCTCTGAGCAGATCGAAGTGTATAAGGAGGAGCGTGATAAAGTCGCGGAGAAGTTAATACCCTTTCACTACATAGCGATCTCTAAGTTGGAAGACGGGGCAGAGTATCTGGAGGAGCTAAAGAAGCTGCCGGAATATGAGATTGATAGTGAAGAGGGCTGGATCGATTTCCTACAGGAGGTGAGTACTCCTAATGCTGATTTAGCGTTAGAGACGATAAAGCACTACCGTGAAAACGGGAAGGAAGAGGAAGCGTTAGCGCTGTTGAAGCGGCTTTTACTATTTAACGGAGGGAAAGATTCCTACTACCGAGAGTTTCTGCAGCATTACCCTGAGCAGGCTCTGAGTTATTTTGATCAGCTCCTACAATGGGATCCTTACGAGGAGCGTCCTCATATCTGGAAGGGGCATTATTACCTAGAGGCGGGGGAGCTGGATAAGGCTGAGGCGGAAATCAACAAGGCGATCGCGCTCGATCCCTCTGATGGGGAGCAAGGGAAGTTCACCCGGATGGAGGCTTATCATGTATTTTCTTTGATTTTCCGGGCTCGTGGGAATGATGAAAAGGCGGATTTCTTTGCAGAAGTTACGGCGGCGATTCGAGCGGGAGAAGTGGCCGATGACTATATTTCGTTGGGGCTCTATGATGAGGCGATTAAGCGTTACGAGGCCGCCTTGGGCCACTTTGAAGACGCGTATTGTCTCCAGTCGAGATTGGCTAAGGCGTACTTGGAAAAAGGGATGATGATTCCTGCACAAGTGCATTTTGAGAAAGCCTTCGAGCTGATGCCCGTGAGCTTTGGGCCAGTGGAAAGTCACTGTTTTGGCTGTGAGGGGATTTTCAAGAGTGAGCTCTCGCAAGAGGTCGCGGAGCGGATTTTTAAGTCCGTGATTGAGTCCTCGCCAGATAATCCGCGAACCTACTACTTAATCGCTAAGCTCTACGAGTCCCAGGATAAGCCTGAAACGGCGATTCCGTACTATGTTCAAGCCTTTAAGCTGGATAAGAATTACTATAATTGTGCCAAGCGCCTCTACAGCTTAATGCTCCAAGACCCAGAATTGAAAAAGGAGTACCCGGAGTTGCATCCTCAGATTATGGATTGTTATCCTTATCCTGACCTGGCCGATCTGTTTGAAGGGCGAGTAGACCTGAAGGATGCGTGGGAAGATGCGCAGGCGATTGTTACTACACGACCAGTGCCGATCGAGGTTCCTGAAATCACGACTCCCTTTGAGCCAAATGGAGAGGGCGATGATCTCAGCGAATGGGAGCGTGCGAGTTATTACCCAATCGATGGCTGGCAAGTGGATGAGCTGTTGAGATCAAATGATTTCCTCGGAAATCTATATTTTCATTAGGAAATTACACATGTCAATTCCATTATACTTGCATTTTTTCTACAAGCTAAGCTTTATAAGACAACAACACTATGATTATGAATAAACAACTTCGCACACTGTTCTACTCGCTTTGCGCTGCGCCCTTAGTGCATGCTCAAATTCGAGGGGGCTTTAACCAGCAGACTTTACTTGCTAATGACGATTTATCTACTGGATTAGTACCTTTGGGCTTTGGAATTAACTTCTTTGGTGAAGAATTTTCTTCCGCCTACGTTAACAATAATGGAAATATTACCTTTAACGCGCCTCTGTCGACATTTACGCCGGATACAGTTAACTTAGAGAGCCTCGCTCTCATTGCTCCCTTTTTCGCTGATATCGATACTAGAGGTTTAGGTTCTTCGCCAGTAGTTTACGGTACAGGCACAGTGAATGGAAACAACGCCTTCGGTGTTAACTGGGTGAATGTTGGGTTCTTTAGCAATCGGGACGATCTTTTAAATTCTTTTCAGCTCGTTCTTGTAGAGCGCTCCGATGTGGAAGCGGGAGCATTCGATATCGAATTCAATTATGCTCAAATACAATTTGAAACAGGCAATGCTAGCGGAGGAGTTGACGGTTTTGGTGGGAGCTCCGCCCGAGTGGGCTTCTCTAATGGCTCTGGCGAGGACGGTTCAGTCGTTGAGTTGTCCGGCTCAGCGGTTAATGGAGCCTTAGTGGATGGTGGGCCTGAGGCGCTTATTGACAGGTTCAGTAGTATCGACGGAGAAGATGGACGGTTAGGATTTGCGGTCAGGGGCGGTGAGCTCCTACTAGTCTTTACTCCTGTAGAGGTAGTCGCGCTTAGGGACTCTCTGCAGGCGCTTTCTAGTTTTAGTGTTGGTGATGTTAATAACCGTCTTTTAAGGCATCGTACGAGTTTTAATAACGCTTCGGACAGTAACTTATATACTGAAATTAATGATAATATTGCTTTTGAGGCCTTTGGTACCTATCGCTATTTTTCACAGACTACAGATTCTCGCGCTCTCCCCAATGCTGGAGGGTTTATCGTTTCAGAGGCTCCTGAAACACGATTGAGCCTACACACCGCAACGGTAGGAGTTGAGTTACAGCTTAATAAAACTTTTCACTTCGGGTTAGCGGGAGCGGGGAGCAGAGGAGAGGCGAAATACACTGATGGAGGATTTAACGTAGATATTGATTCGTACAGTGTTTCTGGATACATTGCTGCGAACTTTGATGATCTCATTGGGTCTACCGATCTTTACTTAGACCTACTTTATTCAAGGGGAGATGGCAGCTTTGATACAAACCGAGTTAATGGCGTTGGATCTACTGATTTTGATTTAGAGCAAATTGCATTCAATGCGGGCTTAGTTTTTGAGCATGGAAACTTTCGTCATGGTCCTACTGTGAGATTTACTTCATCGGATTCGAAATTGGACAGCTTTTCTGAGGAAGCTGGGCGCCAAGGCTTTTTCCCTGCTGTATCTATTGATAGCGCAAAGGTTCGTGTTGGTTACCAAGCTTCATATCGTCAAAATGGAAACCTAAGTACGTTCTATCCTCATATCCGATTTGATTTTGAAAGGGAGTTTGAAGACCAAGACTCTAATATTGAAGGGATTCTCTTACCTGAGACTCCTGATAACGCTTACATTGTGGGTGCGGGTCTGATCTATAATCCTGGGGCAGGAGCTCATCTCGCCTTGGATGCGGAGTATGTCAGGTACGCAGATTCAGACATCGATAGCTTTAATGTTTCTGCAAGTGTAGCGGTCTCTTTCTAAGCGAGTACACTCATTATTGAGTATCTTTAAATAAAACGGGCATTCAGTAATGAGAGCTCGTTTTTTGCTATGTAGACTCCTCGAAAGGGGAGAAGGCGCTAGTAGGAATCGCTGGGCAGAGGGTGGATAGTGCTTGCGTGGCCTGTGCTGGGTCGCCGCTGGTTTGGAAGGTGAAGGTCGCCTTTGTTGGGGCGATGGTGTCTAACCGTCGCTCGACTTGTTCCGCTACGGCCTCGCCGGTATCAACCAGCTGTTTATGGGGGTAGAGGGAGGCAATGCGTTTTTTGAGAAAGGGGTAATGGGTGCAACCTAGTACGATCGTATCGGCCTCTGTCATCGGTTGCATGTAGCGGTGAATAGCCTCGTCGGTGTTGTTCCCTTCCAGTTGGCCCGCTTCTACTAAGGTGACAAAATCAGGGCAAGGGTGGGTGATGACTTGGACGTCATGGGCATGAGTGGAGACTAAGCGATGGAATTTCTCACCTGCGAGGGAGGCTTCGGTGGCAAATACTCCGATAATGCCATTCTGCGAGAGCTTAACGGCCGGTTTAACCCCCGGAACCATGCCAACAATGGGGAGGGGGTAGATCGCACGGAGGTATTCGACGCAGGCGATGGTGGCGGAGTTACAAGCGATCACGATGATCTCCGCACCTTGGCTAATGAGGTAGTCAACCAGCAGGGTGACGCGCTCTTGGATTTGCTCGTAGGACTTAGATCCATAGGGGCACCAAGCGGAGTCCGCAATGTAATGGAGCGAATATTGCGGGAGGATGCGGTGGATCTCGTTTAAGACAGAGAGCCCTCCGAGTCCAGAGTCTAAGATGCCTATCATGGGAGCCTTAGCGTATAGTGGGAGCGCGATGTTGAACAAGGATTTATTCTGAGGAGAGCGGAGAGGGCTGGAAAATGATGTGAATGAGGCCTACTAAAGGGGAGTTGATACCAGATGATAAAAAGCGAGCGGGATGACAGTACTTACTATTAATGAATAGTTGGCAAAAAATCGTATTAAGTGCGCTCCCCTGTATTATGTTAGGATCGGCGCAAGCAAAAGAGGTGGTCACGATGTCTGAGTTTTGTAAGGACCAGACACCTGGGAAGTTTATTCTTGAGGGGGCTGATGATGAGTGGACTTGGGGGATGGCTCCGATCTATGATGAGAAGGGGAAGTTACACATTTTTAACTCCGTCATACCTCACGCGGGTTCGTGGATTAGGAATAGTAAGGTGATTCATTGGACTGCAGATAGTATAGAAGGGCCTTATACCTTAGAGGGTGACGTTTTTAGCAGTAAGGACGCGAGTTACCATAATCCGCAGATTTCTAAAGTGGGGGATAAGTATGTGATGGTTTATCTGCTTAATATCCATAGCGATGAGAATGGGTCGTTGCAGGAGGTCGGAATGGCGACGGCAACCTCGTTGAATGGTCCTTGGACCGAGAACCCAAACAACCCGATAATTCCAGCCTCTGGTGAAATGGAAGGGCATCAGATTGTCCACACCTCCAACCCGACCTTTGTCGAAACTCCAGAGGGGAAATACCGTATCTATTTTAAGTCAATGACAGATCGGCAGACTAAAAAAATGGCCATCCGTGAAATGTCTTTTGCGGAGAGTGACTCGCTGGATGGGCCGTATGTGAACTACGCTAAAAATCCAGTGATCAGCTACCGTGAGGACCTGGTTGATATCGAGGATCCCTATGTTTTTCACTATGAAGGGATGTACTACATGATTCTAGAAGACCGCCGGGGAGTGAAAAACTTACTGGATGGCGCGCCGCTAATCACGAGCGAAACTAAGAGCGGAGGTTACCGTCCAGGACTGATTTACCAATCTAAGGACGGAGTTGATTGGGGGATTCCTAAGGTGGGCTACCGAACTAATGAGCAGTATTTCGGCCACACCTTAGCGCGTAGTGAGCGCCCTAGTATTCTCTGGAAGGATGGGAAGCCTGAGTACCTATTTCTCGCCTGTCACGATGACCTTCCCAGCGCGGGATATTACGTCAAATTAGGAGAGTGGATGGGGGAGGAGTTTGCCCAGCCCTCAGAGACCGCAGAATAACGTTTACTTACCGGGCTCTAGGTCTTGCTCTGCGCTGATTTCAATTAGTTTGCTGGAGATTCTGAGCCCGCGTTCATCGGAGAGATTTACGTAGTATGTTTTCGCCTCAGCAGGGAGTTCCGCAGTCACGGTTTGGTTCGCTGGGTCGATGTTAGCGTCTAAGGTGAGCCAGGTGCTCGGGCGTGGGTGCTTGTCTTTAGGTTGCTCTCGGTAGGTAAGAGGCTCCGTCAGGTAGTGAACGGTGGCTTCTTTAATTGGTGAGGGCGATTGAAATTTAAGAAGACAAGCTTTCGCGGATGGTTGTTGCGTGATTTGGCCGAGTGATTCTCCTCCTTTGAGGTGATGATCTGCAAAGGTGTAAATCTCTGGTGTTTTTACAGGATCCCAGCCGACATGATGCCCGTGTTTCATTCCTGGGGAGATTAGGATTTGCGCGTGATCTTGGGTGAGTTCATAGCTGCGAGAGGTGATGTTGAGGGAGAAATGCCCATCGCGATCACTATTGACCCAAAGAGTGGGAAGGTCACTGTTTTTGAATTGATGAGAGGGGTCCCAAAATTTTTGCGAGTCACTTTTGACTGAGCTAAAGTGGCCAAGGGACTCGTAGAGAAATCCTGCTCCATAGACCGGGATAGCGCACTTGAAGCGATCGTCCACGCCAGAGATTAGACTGCTCAAAATTCCTCCCCAAGAGATTCCAGTGACACCAATGCGCTCAGGGTCAACTTCTGGCAGGGAGCGGAGAAAAGAGTGGGCTAGAATAATGTCAGAGACGGCGTGATACATCCATTGCTCAGCAAGAGGGACTCTACTGTCATTAAAGCGTCCCGCGCGCTTAGGGCCAGAGTGGGGGTGGGAGAGTTTCTCGCTTCTTTTCTCACCTGGCATGTGGCCTTCTAGGCTCATCGAAATCGCGGCATATCCTCGTTCGTTCCAAACCTGTACCCATTCCTCAAAGGCGCGGCCTCCACCGCCGTGAACGCAAACGATCGCAGGAACGGGCTTATCGCTTTTGGGGATTCCGTAATAAGCGAAGGCGCGAGTACTTTTGCCCTTGTAAGGTAAGGTTTCATAAAACACCGCCTTGATTTCCTCCGAGACGTCAAAATCAGGCGCAGGGTGAATCGCAGGCGCCGTAAAAACGCTAGCTGGTAAGAGTTCTCTGAGGGGGCGAGGGGTGTAGTCTTCTTTTGCGAATACGGAAGTGACCGTTAGAATGCTAAACGCTAAAATTCTGCTAAGGCTCATGAGGAATGACCCTAGAGTGAGCTGAGAATAATGACAAGAGACGAATCCGTTAAAGCGAGCCGAGGCCAATGGTCTCTAGGATACGCTGGAGGTCGTCATTGCCACGGAACTCGATTTCGATCTTTCCTTTTTTCCCGTTATTAGAAATTTTGACAGCGGAAGAAAGGTGGTTTTGTAAGGCTTGTTGTAGCTCGGTGGTTTCCGCGCTAGGAGAGTCTTTTTTGGTAGAACTAGGCGCCCCTTGTTCTGGAGTAGGATTATTGAGCTCGCGGATCGCGTTCTCTGTTTGGCGGACGGTAAGGCCTTGCCTGATGATTTGTTCGGCGATCGCGGCTTGCTGAGCGTGGTCCTTAGTCCCTAAGATGACCTTGGCATGACCAACGCTGAGTTGGCCTTTAGTGAGGGCGGCTTGAACCTCTGTACAGAGGTCGAGTAAGCGCATGCTATTCGCCACTGTAGCACGGGATTTACCCACCTGTTTAGCGATTTCCTCTTGCGTGAGTTTGAACTCCTTTGCCAGCTGCAGGTAGCCTGTGGCTTCCTCTACCGGATTTAGGTCTTGGCGCTGTAGGTTTTCGATGAGCGCGAGCTCGATCACATCGCGATCAGAGGCTTCGCGGACGATCGAAGGAACGGTGCTAAGCTTTACGCTCTGCGATGCGCGCCAGCGGCGTTCACCCGCAATTAATTCATAGTGACTGCCAACTTTACGGACAATAAGGGGTTGGATGATTCCATGTTGGCGGATCGAATCAGCGAGCTCTGCGATCTCGTCCTGAGTAAATTCCTTCCGTGGATTCAGCGGACTTGGTTGAATGTCAGAGATAGCGAGGTGTTGGACCGCTTCGCCATCTTTGATGGATTCTTGTTGTGGGGTAGGTTTAATGAGTGCGCCCAACCCTTTTCCAAGTGCTTTTTTTGCCATAGAATAGTACTTTGTGGTATCGAAGGTGAAAATGCAATCCGTTTTTGCGAGCGGGGCTTAGAGGTTGACCTTCTTCACAAACATCGACTTCAGCATGATCGAGTGCCCGTTCATCTTACAGCTGATGTCGTGGTCTCCGTCCGCTAGGCGAATGGGCTTAGATTTATCACCGCATTTCAGGGTGATGGAAGTTCCCTTGAGCTTCTTATCCTTAATCATCTGGACGACATCACCGTCCTGTAAAATATTCCCAAAGGCGTCCTTGATAACCTGTGGTTGATCCTCCTCCACGGCATCGAGCTCCCATTCGTGACCACAAGTTATACATTCTAGTACTCCTGCTTTTTCGGTCACTTCATCCATCGTGCATAGGGGGCAAGCTTGATCTGTCATG
>JALZUI010000031.1 GCA_023301545.1 Akkermansiaceae bacterium | reverse complement strand
GTAGTCAGGTTGCTCGTCATCGCGCTCGTTGAGGTAATGGCTAACCTTTTCTGGAATAACTTCTTCGATGATCTCGTAAATGAGTTCACGAGGGTCATCAGACTTCAGAACGTCATTACGGTATCCGTAAACCACTTCACGCTGTTGGTTCATTACGTCATCAAAGTCGAGGACGTACTTACGCTGGCGGTAGTGAACTTGTTCAACACGTTTTTGTGCTGTTTCTACGGAGCGGTTAAGCATGCCGTGCTCTAGGGCTTCGCCATCTTCCATGCCAAAGCGTTCCATGAGCGTAGTCATGCGATCGGCCGCAGCGAAGTTACGCATGAGGTCATCTTCAAAGGAGAGGAAGAACTGTGTTTTTCCTGCGTCGCCTTGACGAGCACAACGTCCACGGAGTTGGCGGTCGATTCTACGAGAGGTGTGACGCTCAGTACCGATAACGAGTAATCCACCGAGGTCGAACACACCTTCTTCTAATTTAATGTCAGTACCACGACCGGCCATGTTAGTAGCAACCGTAACGGCGCCTTTTAAACCTGCTTGTTGAATAATTTCAGCTTCTTGGCGGTGGAACTTAGCATTGAGAACCTTATGTGGGACCTTTGCAATTTTCAGCATGCGCGCGAGGGTCTCAGAGGCTTCTACAGAAGCGGTACCAATCAGTACTGGTTGTCCTTCTTCGTGTGCCTGCGCAACACGCTTAACTACCGCATTGAATTTTTCACGACGCGTTTTGAATACTTGGTCGTTTTCGTCAATTCGTTGATTCGGCTTGTTGGTCGGGATCGGGAGAACGTCGAGTCGGTAAATGTCGTGGAATTCCGCAGCATCTGTTTCTGCCGTTCCTGTCATTCCTGCGAGCTTTTCGTAGAGACGGAAGTAATTTTGGATCGTGATGGTCGCGTAAGTTTGCGTTTCCTCTTCGATGACACAGCCTTCTTTAGCTTCTACCGCTTGGTGAAGTCCTTCTGACCAACGGCGTCCTGCCATTTCACGGCCTGTGTTTTCATCTACGATGATGACCTTGTTGTCCTTCACTACGTATTCGACATCCTTCTCATAGAGACAGTACCCTTTGAGGAGTTGTGTGATCGCGTGGATACGATCGCCTTGTGAGTCTAGGCGCTGCTGGAGCTCTTCTTTAGCCTGCGCTTTTGCTTCGTCGTCGAGATCGAGGTTCGCGTCGATTTCACCATAAGAGGTGGCTAGGTCTGGGAGAACGAAGGCTTCTGGATCATCCGGGGAGAGGTAATTACGCCCTTGTTCCATGAGGTCGGCCTCGTGAGCCTTTTCATCTACAGTGTAAAAGAGTTCTTCCTTAATCGCGAAGAGATCCTTTTTCTGCGTATCCTCGTACATGGAGAGTTCTGCTTTTTCTAGTGCGCGACGAGTGTCTGGATCTTCTAAGAAGCGCATGAGCTGGCGGTTACGAGGCTGTCCGAGCTTGAGCTTGAAGAGGGTACGTCCACCAGTGACGGGGTCGCCTGCTTCAAAGGCTTGTTTCGCTTCGTTAGCAAGTTCGTTACATAGTACGTTTTGCTTTTTAACGAGCGCTTCGATCGTGCCTTTGTATTTCTCATATCCTGCATTGTTACCAACGCTGGAAGGGCCTGAGATAATTAGTGGAGTACGGGCTTCATCAATTAGGATGGAGTCAACTTCGTCAATAATAGCAAAGTAGTGTGAGCGCTGAACTTGATCAGCCGCATTAGAAGACATTCCGTTATCACGTAGGTAATCGAATCCGAATTCAGAGTTCGTTCCGTAGGTGATATCCGCCATGTAGCTCTGCTTACGGAGCTGCGGAGGCATTTGGTTTTGGATGATGCCGATAGAAAGCCCAAGGAAGTTAAAGAGGTTACCCATCCATTCGGCATCTCGACGTGCGAGGTAGTCATTGACCGTAATTACGTGGACGCCTAGACCCGTTAGGGCGTTGAGGTATACAGGGAGGGTTCCTACGAGGGTTTTACCTTCACCTGTCTGCATCTCGGAGATCAGGCCGCGGTGTAGGGCTACACCACCAACCAGCTGCACGTCATAGTGAATCATTTCCCAAGTGACTTCTTGCTCACAAACGGTAAATTGACGACCGCAGAGACGACGAGCTCCGTTTTTAACGACGGCGAAGGCTTCTGGGAGAATCTGGTTGAGGTACTTATTACGAAGCTCAGGGAAGGCGCCTTCGGCTTCTTGGAAGATTTCACGAGCTTGAGCAATAGATTCTGGAGTTGGTTCTACGGTGTAGCTTAGCGTGCTTACTTCTTCTGACAGAGAGGTGAATCGTTCGTTCAGCGCCTCTGCGATTTGTGTGAGAATCTCAGTATCCATACTCTCCAATTCACGCTTAGTAGGAAGGGTGATCGGAAGGTAACGGTGAAGGTGGGCTTGCCATTTACGAGTGAGTTCAATGAGTTTAGCCTCCTCTTCAGTTTGCAAGGCTTCTTCGATTTCATTGATTTTAGCTACAATCGGGCGAATGCGTTTGACTTCGCGTTGATTCTTATTGCCAACGATTTTTTGTAGGATCCACTTAACCATTTTCTGTATTTCTGATGTTCTGAACAAGGGAGGGTAGAAAGGGGGCTCTAGCCTTATTGTTCACTGTATTATTCTATACAGCGTAACTGACATGAATCTTGCTATGAGAAAAGCAAAAAGTATGAATTCACCAGATCAAGTCAGTGAGGTCACATTCTCCCTTTTTTACTTCACACTTCCTTGTAGGAGCCTATAACGTGAGAACTAAGATTTTAAGCTATGAGTACAACAGATTTTTCCAGTCCAGATAAGCGCCCTTATTCTTCCCAAGTCGTAGACGGTCCTGACCGCGCGCCTTCTCGTGCCATGCTTTATGCAGTAGGTTTTGAAGAAGAGGATTTCAAAAAACCACAAATCGGAGTAGCTTCTACCTGGTCACAAGTAACACCTTGTAATGTCCACATCGATAAGCTTGCGGAGGAAACTTCCAAGGGTGCTGATGCCGCTGGTGGTAAGTCGATGATCTTTAACACGATCACCATCTCTGACGGAATTTCTATGGGAACGGAGGGGATGAAGTACTCTCTCGTTTCTCGTGAGGTGATTGCCGATTCGATCGAAACAGTAGTGGGTTGTGAAGGAATGGACGGCTACGTTGCAATCGGTGGTTGTGATAAGAATATGCCTGGATGTATGATCGCGATGGCGCGCATGAACCGTCCTTCGGTCTTCGTCTATGGTGGAACGATTCTTACCGGCTGTGCGGTAGTAAAAGAGCAGGAGCAGACGCTCGATATCGTCTCTGTTTTTGAGGCCGTTGGATCTCATGCTTCTGGTGAATTTAATGACGAAGAGCTCCAAACCGTAGAATCTTGTGCGATTCCTGGACCTGGTTCTTGTGGTGGGATGTACACCGCTAATACGATGGCTTCAGCGATCGAAGCGCTAGGGATGTCTCTACCCAATAGCTCTGCGCAAGCAGCGACAGGGGATGATAAGCTCATTGACTGTTTCGATGCAGGCGCGGCTGTTGTTAACCTGATTGATAAAGGAATTAAGCCTCGTGACATTATGACGAGAAAGGCTTTTGAGAATGCGATTACAGTTGTTATTGCGCTCGGCGGTTCTACGAACGCGGTTCTTCACCTTCTAGCTATGGCTCACGCCGCCGATGTTGACCTTTCTATCGATGACTTTACTGAGATCGGGAAGCGCGTACCTGTACTGGCTGATTTGAAACCTTCAGGTAAATACTCGATGGCGGCACTCGTTGCGATCGGAGGAACGATTCCTCTTCTCAAAATGCTTCTCGCCGAAGGCCTTCTCCATGGAGATGTCATGACCGTTACTGGTAAAACAATGGCCCAAAACTTGGCCAACTCTCCGATCGAATATCCTGCAGGTCAGGAAATCATCAAGCCTTTCAGTAATCCTAAGAAGAAGGACTCTCACCTCCGTATTCTCTACGGTAATGTCGCCAAGGAAGGCTCTGTTGCTAAAATCTCTGGTAATGAAGGCGAAGTCTTCAAGGGAGTAGCGAAGGTGTTTAACTCGGAAGAGAAGAGCATGGCGGCGATTCTAGAAGGCAAGATCGTAGCAGGGGACGTCATTGTTGTCCGCTATGAAGGCCCGAAAGGTGGTCCAGGAATGCGAGAAATGCTCGGCCCCACTGCTGCAGTTATGGGACGAGGTCTAGGAGACAGCGTTGCGCTGATTACTGATGGCCGTTTCTCGGGTGGTTCACATGGATTTGTAGTTGGCCACATCACGCCAGAAGCCTACGTAGGCGGAGTCATCGGCCTCCTCGAAGACGGGGATAAGCTTACCATTGATGCCGTCAATAACACGATTGATGTCGATCTTACCGACGCCGAACTTGAATCACGTAAAGCGAAGTGGACCAAGCCAGAGCCACGCTACCGCCACGGAGTCCTCGCAAAATACAGCGCCCTCACGACCTCCGCGTCCAAAGGTGCCGTAACCGACCTAGATTTAGTGCTCTAGTAAGACCTAAGCGTACAAAACTAAAAAGGCTCACCAGAAATGGTGAGCCTTTTTAGTGGGGAGTTAGTCTTTATCCCAATAGTAGTAGGACAGTCTTGAGAGCCATAGAGTGTTGGCTACTGCGCCTTACGCTTCGTTTTTTATTTTCTGCGTCTTAATATTATACTAATTCCTCCTAGTCCTAATAATAGTGCACTGGAAGGTTCAGGAACCTGATTCAACGCAAAACGGAATGATTCGTGGACATTTGGAGCAACAAATCCTGTTTGAACATCATTGTACTCGTAGGTGAAAGTTGTCCCGGTGAAATTAGCGTCAAAATCTCCTCTGCCATCAGTAGGCGGATTGTTGTATGAAAGAGTAGTTGTTCCCGCTCCTGTGAGTCCTGTAATCGTATTGACATTTGTCACGTTCCAAGCCCCATCGGCTATTAGTATACCTGCTCCATCTCTGGTATCTATTCCAGTATTATTTCTCTGGCTTTCAAACGACCAAACATCGGTGAAATTTGTCGTAAAAGAAATGGAAATGCTGTCCCCTTGATCGGCTCTGAACTCAATGCCATTTAAGGCATCATTGCCTGAAAAACCATTTGGGGTTACATTTGTCCAATCACCAGACCAAGCCACTGTGATTGTTCTATCGCCACCGAGACCAAATACTTGTCCAGATTCAGCCTCTCCTAGTAAGTTCCCAGAAGTATCCAGTAAAGTATTCCAGTTCAAAAAAGTTTGTGCATTCACTCCGCCTGCGAGTAATCCGAATAGCGTTATGCTGGTAGCAAGTGGGCTCACTTTATTCATTGTTTTCATGTCTTTTATTGGGTAATTATGTCGTTTGGGAACTACAAGGTCACATCAATCAGCGCCTTCGACTCCCCAAGCGGAACAAAAATAATCTACAGCACTATACAGGAACGTTTGTTTATACCTATAGTGTGAGTAAAAAATTTATTTACCGGCATTCTATAAATAAGCAAGATTATTTATAGAAGAACGTCAAAGGACAGGCAGCGCCAGTTCGACGAAGGGGTTAGTGGTTAAAACTATCATTTAACTAAACTACTCAGCGGGTGAGGGATTGGGTGCACCTGCTTGTTCTGCCATTTTATTAGGATTATATCCAAATCAATTATTACCGTCTCTGAAGTTGAAGTTAATTTAATAACCACGCTAGAAATAAAATCAGAATGGTTACGATTGGATTTATAAAAGTCAGGACAAATGATATCCT
>JALZUI010000030.1 GCA_023301545.1 Akkermansiaceae bacterium | reverse complement strand
ACTTTCCAACGCTATCTCGACCTCAAAGTCCAGCTCGTAGAAGACAAAAAGGCCGATCTCCGCCTGAACGAATTCAAACCCAAGGTCATGTCTGCCTTCGTTCGGAACAGACTCATCAACGAAGTGTATCTCCCACTTGTAGGAGACAACCTCGCCAAGCAGATCGGAACCGCAGGTAAAAACACTCGTACCGACCGAATGGGGCTTCTCCTCCTAATCTCTCCTCCGGGTTATGGTAAAACGACCCTTATGGAGTACATTGCTAACCGCCTTGGCCTAACCTTTGTTAAGATCAACGGACCGGCCATTGGGCACCATGTCACCTCTCTAGACCCTAGCGAAGCACCTAACGCCTCCGCGAGGGAGGAAGTAGAGAAGCTGAACCTCGCTCTCGAAATGGGCGACAACATCATGCTCTACCTCGATGATATCCAACACACGAATCCTGAGCTCCTCCAAAAGTTCATCTCCCTCTGTGATGGACAACGAAAAATCGAAGGGGTCTATAACGGCCAAGCCAAAACATATGACCTAAGAGGAAAAAAAGTTGCCGTCGTCATGGCAGGAAATCCCTACACCGAAACTGGTGGCAAGTTCCAAATTCCTGACATGTTAGCGAACCGAGCAGACACCTACAACCTCGGTGAAATCATCGGAGAAAGCGCCTCGGCCTTCGCTGATTCCTTTGTCGAAAACTCCCTCACCAGTAATCCCGTACTCAGTAAACTCAGCTCACAGAGCCAGAGCGACCTCTACGCCCTCATGCAAGCCACCCTTGACGGCAGCACGGATGGACTAGATCTCACAGGGAACTACTCCCCTGCCGAGATCGAGGAATATACCACAACTCTCGGCCACCTCTTTCTCGTACGAGACGCCATCATGCGCGTGAATGCTGAGTACGTCCGTTCGGCGGCACAGGAAGACGCCTACCGTACTGAACCCTCATTCAAACTGCAGGGATCGTATCGTAATATGAACCGCCTGTCAGAAAAAGTCCTACCCCTCATGACCGCTCAAGAGGTAACGGCACTTATTCACGATCACTACCAGAACGAATCACAAACACTCACAACAGGAGCCGAAGCGAACTTACTAAAATTCCACGCCATGAGTCAAAGCCTCAATGAGGAACAATCGGCTCGCTGGGAAAAAATTAAGAAAGATTTTGGCCGTCAAAAGCTACTCGGAGGAGGAGACAATGATCCCGTCACCCGTATCGTTGGACAACTCACTAGCCTTAATGAAACCATTGCTAATAACGCCAGTACCTACGCCCAACCTCAGAGCCTTAATGAGCAAACCATTTCTCATCTCGAAAAAATCATCGACGGCCTTCGCGCTGTTCCCGTTGAAGTGGAAATCAAAGTCGTCCCAGTAGAAGCCGACGGCGAAACCCCTCGCGAACTCCCCCCAGGAAAAAAGCCCCCCATTGGAGTAGAATCAAAGACTAAACAACTCTAATCAAAATAAGAACAAAATAGGCCAATGCTAAAAAACCTAAAAAAAGCTCTCAGCTCCGTAACGGGCCCCAAACAGTGTCCTAGTTGTAAAAAGACAGTCTCTCCTAATGAGCAGAGTGGGGATAGTAGCTTGTTTGAATGCCCCTCTTGCGGATACCTTGCGAGCTTCAAGGAATGGATGAGTAATTCATCCGAGAACCCGCCTATGTATTGGGATGACCCAGCTATTGAGCCGACTCAAAATCGCATTCAAAAGACTACATCCAACGATGAAATTACATGGGATATTCCTGCAACCAAAAAAGCGAACGCGCTTTTTGGTTTCGCCTGTATCTGGCTTCTTTTTATGACCGTGTTCACCTCCATTATGATATTTACGGAGAACACTGACGGTAACCCACCTCCCCCTACAACGGTCTTTATCGTGCTCACTCTATTTTGGGGTATTGGAATCGTATTAATGTATTTTGGGCTTAATCAAATGTACGCTAAACACCTTCTGTTTTCGTCCAACGAGGTCTTAGTCTACTCAAAATCCCTCTGGGGAAAACGAAAGATGGTCAGCTTAAATCATAATGAGATCACTTCTATTGCACAAAAGGAGTTTTACTCTCAAAACTACATTCCTGTTTACGGGATCGAAATTCGATCCAAGAAGAGAACAGTAAAATTCGGCTCCATCCTCGGTGAAGAAGAAAAAGCGTGGCTCGTGGCCGATTTACAAAAAGAAATCCTAGCCCCGCAACAAGCCCCTGCCGCCAAACATGATAAAAGGACCTACTTAACAGGCGCAGACACCTCTCCAGAAAATTTCGAGATCACCATCGATCCCACAAAAAAGATCGCCTCAGGAATCTTTGGATCACTTTTCCTCAGTCTTTTTGGCGCAATCTTTGGAGGATTTCCTTACTTCATGGGGATCAAAGAGGCAAATAGCGGAGTTGACCTATTTCTTTGGATTTTTGTTATTATTGGTTTTGTAATTTTTTGCACCGGTATTTGGATGGTTGGATATACCATTTTTAAAATAGGAGAAAAAAGCCTGATAAAAGGAACTCTGACGACTGTTTCCATCTATCACGAACGATCATCAGGAAAAAAGCTGAAACATAAGATCGCGCGAGATGAAATCATAGATGTCCGAATCTTGCCTACAAACCCTCAAAACAACAATACTCAAGATCGCTACAATCTCGTAATTCTCACCAAAGAGAAGGCTACCAGAATCGCCTGGAACCGCCCAGAAGCAGAAATTATCGACGCTTTTAATGCGCTCAAAACCGTGATATAACCTCCACCCATGTCCCTCACTGTAATACTCGGCGCCAGCTCTAAGACTGATCGCTATTCTCATAAAGCCCAGCTTGCCTTACAAAAGGCGGGGCAGGAAGTCATTCCCGTTCATCCTATAGAAAGCGAAATTCTCGGCGTCCCTGTCGTGAATAATATCAAGGACGTATGGCAGCCGATCGATACGATCACGGTCTATGTAGGGCCAAATCGCTTTGCTCCTCTCGTAGATGACATCATTCGACTAACCCCAAAGCGCATCATCTTCAACCCTGGTGCTGAATGCCCAGAGCTCTACCACGAGTTTCCAGATCATATTGAAATCATGGAAGCCTGCACTCTGGTCATGCTCAGTCTAGGCCAGTACTAAAAACGAGTACAGGTTGCTAAGAGAACTCCAAGCAACCTGTATTACGACCTCATTAATACTAAATCAGATCTCGTACGCCTCGCCTGATTCGGGGACGATAATTTCACTATTTGGCATAGCCTTGCTAAGCTCCTCTCGGAACCATTCGCGGGCATCTGTATCTCCATGAGTGAGGAAGATTTTCTTAGCACCAGAGCCGATTGCAATCTCTAAAATGTCTTCACGTGGAGCGTGACCACTGAAGTCAAAGACATCAACCGCACATTCTAATGCGACCTTGGTACCATTGGAATCAAGCTCAATCATGTCGCCACTAGATGCAGCCCGAATTTTACCTGCAGGAGAATCTGGATCAGCGTAACCAACAAAGAGAAGTGCGTTCTGCGGCTTATCAATAAACTGACGAGCGAAAAGGTTTGAAACCGTTTTCTCTGACATCATCCCACTAGAGAGGCAATAAATCTCCCCCGCTCGCGGCTCTAACGGCGTGCTGCGCCCCTTACGAGCGACCTTGAGTTTCATATCTCGCAGGATCTTAAAGCGAGGAGCCTTACGGCGCGTACGTGTCGCATGGCGGTCATAAATCGTTGTCATCTTGGTGCTTAATCCACCTACATGCACAGGAACGTCAGGGACCATTCCTACTGCTTTAAATTGATTAATCATAGTCAGGACTTCCTGCGTCTTACCCATCGCGAAAACAGGAATCAAAATTGCTCCTCCAGCTTCTAGACCTGCACAAATTGCTTTGGCCAAACGTTCTTCCTCGCCTTGGCGGGTAAAGCCTTCTGGACGAGGGCTGGCTCCACGGGTCGTCTCCATGACGATCGCATCATAATCACCTTCTTTCCAAATATCAGCTCCTTTGATCAGAGTTTGGTCCTCCGTCTGGACGTCGCCTGTGAAAAGAACCTTTTTACCCTCGTGAAAGACCGTGGCGGTACATGAACCCATAATATGCCCTGCATCTTGGAACTTAATCTGCACGTCTCCATCGACATCGAATTTACGATTGTATCCACGAGCCACCCATTTACTAGCGCACTCCTCGACCATATCATGGGTGAACAGCGGGTACTCTTGGATATCCAGCTCATTGCTCTGGCTCGTCATCACATTAACAGAATTATGCAACATCGCATCCGCAAGATCATGCGTAGGAGCAGTCATATAGACACGAGACTGAGGGAACCGTCCCTGCAACACCGGAATCGTCCCCACGTGATCAAGATGCGAGTGCGTTAGAACGATCGACTGCACATTTTGCCCATCCAACTGATCGTGAGGAGGCATCGCCTCGTAACCTGTCATCTTCGGATGCAGGCCTGAGTCTACCACTACCGTAGTTTCGCCACATTTCAGTCCATGGCAAGAGGCTCCTATTTCGTGTGAGTCTGTTAAACAAAAGTATTCCACAAACGCACTCTGTAACGAGAAACAAAAATAAGCAACACACACTATCATTTTTTTATAGACAAACAATCAATCTACGATTATGACTCCCTCCCCTTAAATGGCACTGTAGCTCAGGGGTAGAGCAGAGGACTCATAAGCCTTTTGTCGGTGGTTCAAATCCACTCAGTGCTACCATAATAAAACCCTTGTAACCCTAATCGGATACAAGGGTTTTTCCTTTTCAGAGGAACAATGATCGTTAGAAACCTAGTCTTTACGATATAAAAACGCCTCGGACGCGTGTAAGCATCCAAGGCGGTATAGTTTTACCTGATGATTAAAGGATCACTCTTCAAGCGAAACTTTAAGCCGGCCAAAGAGTCTATTTTGATTTCCTAGAGCTGCATCAACCGTGATAGAAACCGCTTCCATCTCACTATCGCCAGCTACTGGACTCAGAGAAACTTGCCCTGTATTAGCAGAAGTAATTGGTACATCTACCCAATCGTTAGGTTCTAGCGTCGTGCTGTACTGGAAGACTTGCACCGTATCAATTGCGGAGCTGGCCAATCGATTAAAGTCGAAGATAAAGTTTCCGTTTTCAATAGTAACCTGAGGGAGAATGGCCTGATCATTACCCGTCGGGCTTCCGTTTAGTACATATTCAAGTAACGCTTCTATTCCATCGTTGTCTGGATCACTGTCGACCGAGTTGTCATCCAACTCTTGGAAATCAAGCACCCAAGCATCGAAGCCAGAAGAAATGACATCAAAGGTGATACCCGCAATTGCGGTTTGGCGGTCTTCTCCATTTATTTGAGCTTCTAAGGAGAAGTTCGCCGTAATAGGAGATCTAAGTAATAAGTCAAAGAAGACCATCCCCACACTTAAATTCAATGAGGTCGCTTCTACCGGCTCACTCCCATTAACCGAGAGTCTAATTCCAGAAGGGTCTATCAAAGCTCCAGCATTATTGCCCGCTAGCACACCAATTCGGATAGCTGTAGGTGCCGTCTCGTCAATGGTGAAATTAACGAGCTCAGCCCAAGTGCCAACCGCTCCATTGTTTGAACGAGCGTAACCTGTAACTGTTAAGTCTTCTACATCAGTTGAGATTTCTAACGTAGGGTTATCAAAATCCGTAAACACTGGAAATTGCACAGAGGTTACGAAATCCGACCCCGGGGTGATCGAGCTCACCCAAGGCGCGACTTCACCAATGTAATCATCAAAGCCACTATTACCCTCTCCTGAAAGAACGGAAAAGATGGCTAGGCCAGCGGTGCCGTATGCATTATCGCCATCAGCATCGAATGTTTTAGGAACTCCCGTGGAACGGAAGGCTACGGCTTCTGCCTGCGGAATGTCATAACCATTACTATTAC
>JALZUI010000029.1 GCA_023301545.1 Akkermansiaceae bacterium | reverse complement strand
GGAATTGACAATGTGATCGTTACCGCCGGCTTATTCGCCGCTCCTGATAAAGAAGGGGAATTCGATGACAGAATGTGGGATCTTTCCTACGGCATCAACGTCATCGGACAGGCGAAAGTGGCCGAAGAAGCGAACCAAATTTTCCAAGCTCAAGGGCTCCGTGGCTCCCTAGTCATGACCACCTCTGTTAATGCCGTGGTCGCTAAAAAAGGCTCCGTGGCCTATGATACATCAAAAGCGGCAGCGAATCACCTTGTGCGAGAAATGGCAGTGGAACTCGCCCCTCTTGTTCGGGTCAACGGCCTCGCCCCCGCGACGGTGGTAAAAGGGTCGACTATGTTCCCTAAAGATCGCGTCATGGCATCGCTTAAAAAATACGACATCGACTTTGATGAAGCCGAGGAGGCCGACGCCCTCAGAGATAAACTTTCTCTCTTTTATGCCAGCAGAACTCTCACCAATAATCCGATCACCCCTGAAGACCAAGCGGAAGCGGCTTTTGTCCTTCTCAGTGATCAGCTAAGTAAGACCACGGGACAGATTCTGAGTGTCGACGGAGGGTTGCACGAAGCTTTTTTGAGATAAGCGTCTACCAAAAAGCCTCGCATATAAATACGAGGCTTTTTAAAAATAGGAAGTGAGGTCTAATCGCTAAAAAAACTCTTCAAACACTCGCCCAGTGTCAATTACATCATGCCGAGCTTCATTTTTCCTTCCTCAGAGATCATGTCTTGGTTCCATGCCGGCTCCCAAACTACATCAACGCTAGCTTTTTCCACTTCAGGAAGATTCATGATCTTGGCCTGAGCATCAGCAGCAATTACTGGCCCCATTCCACAACCAGGAGCGGTCAGAGTCATCTTCACGGTTACTTCTGTACCGCCTTCTGCTTCTTCGTCGATTTGACAATCGTAAACGAGACCTAGGTTAACAATGTCTACTGGAATCTCTGGGTCAAACACTTGAGTCATGGCGTGCCATACACGATCTTCGAGAGGCTTCCCTTTCATCGCGTCGGACTCTTCCTGGCGCTTCTTACCCTCAGCGGTGTCGATACCGAGGCAATCTGCATCCTGGGAAGCGATTCGTGCTAACCCAGCAGAAGTCGCTACCGTGTAAGTTCCTCCGAGAGTTTGTGTAATTACCACAGGTGTTCCCTCTGGAAGGGTGATCGTGTCGCCGGACGGAATTTGGATCGCGTCAACTTCGCGTGTTAATGTTACTTCTTCGTTCATATCTAGATACTTAGCTCACTGACCGCCTAATGGATAGTGATTTTTTAATTTTTTAGAATGAGTCCACGGCACTCAACATCCGCGCCTCCCTTATTCGAAGACGATTTTGAGCTTCTTGCCCTCTGGGGAAGCATTCATATCATTAAGGAGCGTGTTCGATTCTCCTTTAGGAGTACTCGTCTCCTCTGAGGATCCTCCCGCCAGCGCCTCTCGGAGGGCATCTTGCACCATTTCGCCACAGTGAATCTTCATCGGCGGTAGCGCCCCTAGATCACCGGACAAATCTTCCACTCCTAGCTCCTTCGCTTCTTCGATCGTTTTTCCCTTTAGCATTTCAGTCGCCATCGAGGCTACGGCGAGGGCGGTTTGACAACCAAAAGCTTGGAAAGAGGCCTTATCAATCAACTTTTTCCCGTCTTTTTCCTTATACTTCACCCACATCCGCATCATGTCCCCGCAATCCGCCGATCCTACGGTGCCAACGCTATCCGCATCTGCCATTTCACCCATATTTTGTGGGTTTTGGATCGCCTCTTGGGCCTTTTCTTCGAAACTCTTCATCCTTGTATTGTGCCATCATTCGGATAAGAAGACAGTATTATTTTAATAAGAACCTGAAAAAATTGCACAAGAGACAAGACATCGCGGGAGGGATAAAGGAACGAGTAATTGGTTCTTTAATCGGGGGCTTAATCCACGTTTACAGTAAGCTTCTGCGCTGTGAAGTTGACAAGCATCCGTCTGTTGACATGGAAAACCAAGCCTCAATCTATTGCTTCTGGCACAACCGTGTTCTCCTCACCCCCGAAATTTGGCAGAGATTAAGTAGTACCGCCCAACTCACTTGCCTCACTAGTGCAAGTAAGGATGGAACGATTACGGCTGCGGTTATGGCGGCTTTTGGTATCGGCGCGGTACGAGGCTCTAGCTCCCGCCGGGGAAAGCAAGCAATGATCGATATGATCCGCGTATTGCGTGCGGGCTCTAGCCTAGCAATCACTCCTGATGGACCTCGCGGCCCTCGCGAAAATCTCGATCCTGGTCTTATCAAGCTCGCCGCCAAAACCCGCACCCCTATCGTCCCCGCTAGCGTGGAGTACAGTAGTTACTGGGAGCTCAAAACTTGGGATCGCTTCCGCCTCCCTAAACCTTTTAGTACGGTAAAAGTCACTATGACCGAACCTCTAATCCCGCCTCCAAAACTCTCTGAGGAGGAAGTCCTAGAGTTCAAATCTCAGCTGGAAACGATCCTTAGTCGATAGCTCTCTGGCTCCTTTGTCTCAGTGTGGATTCCTAGAAATCCAGTTGCATTTGGGTGTGAAGAAGTGTATCTCACAGGCATGCGTAAGATTGATGGAAAAGCAGTAGCCGAAAAGGTGCTCAAAGAAGTAGGGCTGGAAGTTGCTGAGCTAAAAGCCAAAGGAATCACGCCTGGTCTCGCAGTCGTGATTGTCGGGGAAGACCCGGCCTCTAAAGTCTATGTAGGATCCAAGGTTCGTAAATGTGAAGCGCTAGGAATCTACTCGCGCAAAATTTCACTCGATGCCGAGACTTCAGAAGCTGACCTTCGCGCTGTTATCGCGGAACTTAATGCTGATCCTCTCATTAGCGGTATTCTCGTTCAATCACCTCTCCCTGGCGATCTTCGTAAGATTGAGGACGATATTGTAGAGGATATTAACCCCTCAAAGGATGTCGATGGCTTCCACCCGATCAATGTAGCCAAGCTCGTAATGGGTGACTCAACGGGATTCGTTCCTTGTACTCCTGCAGGTTGTATCGAACTCCTCAAAAGCGAAGGCGTCGAACTCTCTGGTAAACGCGCCGTGGTTGTGGGCCGTAGTATGATTGTCGGCAAGCCTTTAGCCGCTCTTCTCCTTAACGAAAGTTGTACCGTTACCGTCGCCCACTCTCGCACGCAAGATATTGATGCCGTGTGTCGTGA
>JALZUI010000028.1 GCA_023301545.1 Akkermansiaceae bacterium | reverse complement strand
CGGTATTCTTGATCAATCGGGATATCAATCGTTCCAGACGTCAAATCAGCACCCATTGTATTCTCCGCGACACCAGCGACTTGTCTAATCGTATTATTAATCGTCCCGTCTCTTCCATAGGCGGTTAAGTCTTTGACTGTTGTGCCATCCATTTCCTCAAAATCATACCAAACAAGAAGGCTAGGATCTAAATCAGATACGGCAATATTTACAGTCACTTCCTCACTAGATCCATTGGTATTGGATAAACGATAGCTAAATGTATCCAGCCCATCAAAATCCGTATGAGGACTATACAAAAAGGAGCCGTCGTTGTTCAGATTAAGCGTGCCATTACTAACATTACTGATGAGCGATATTTGACTAATCGCGCTCTGTGGATTCGTGATATCGTTAGCGATCACGCCAGTATCAGCACTTGTCGTTAGATTCGTATTAACACCCACTCTATATTCATCTCTAACAGCTATAGGCAAAGAGGCTACATCTCTCGCCTTTGCCGTGTAGACCCAGCTATCAATTAGTTCGTTATAGGCTTCATCTTCAGAAATCGTCGTTACATTCACCGTGATCTCTTCGTCCGTTGTAGCAGCTCCATCTCGGATGGAAACTGTGTAGTTCTGCGCCACATCATGATTACCTGGAGTAAATGTCAGCGAGCTAGGAGTAATGGTAATCAAGCTTGGGTTTGAGCTAGTAAGCTGGACAGTAACTTCCTCTCTGGGTTCAAAAATGAACTGAACGCTCATCTGCTCTGCGCCTGCAGCCTCATAGTTATTGATTTCTTGTTTATCCGCAGATGATGGTAACACTCGGAATCCAGGGGCGCGTAACTGTAAGTTACCCATGATCCAGGCAGCTTCATAACCTACCTTCATCGCTACCCATGCATCACTTGGGGTTTCAACTTCAGGCGTCAACGGGCAACGGCCAGAATCAATTGTATTCATGAAACTTGTATTCGGCAGAAGTGCTAAATCAGTTAGGTGATTACCCGCGGCATTCAGCTGAACGTTTGGTCTAAGTCTATGTAACATTGCCCATGATGAAAGAGGGATCAAGGCTCCTGCATAGGGCTCTCTTGCATATGCCTTAACAGCGGCATTATGGTCATGGAAGCTAATCCTCAAAGGCGCTGTCAGTGTTGTTAATAAATTCTGATATCGGAATACATAACCTCGTTTCCAGAAATCAGGATTAACATTAAACTCATCATAAACAGAGAAATCGAATTTACCAAAATTATAGTCGATTGGCCCCAACGGGTTTCCGTCTTCATCTGTTGGCCAGCCTGATCCTTCAGCTATTGGGTCATCTGAATTATAACGATGTGAAAAGTGACTCGAGTGCTTTACACGGCAGGCATCAAGCACGTCTTGGAGATTATCGATGTGGGTTCTCTCTGTGCTAGTCCCTGTAATACTATAGTTTATATTACGGTTCGTATTAAACTGCGCCTTATGAGGGTGTTCAGTTTCAAATCTACCCGTATATTGAACAGCTCCTTTATTAGCCTCTACGGTATTAAAAGCCACCGTTGCTAATGTGTCATTAGGCGTATAAGTCGAATTTGTAGCGGCATTTTTTCCATAGATTCTGCTATATAGAGTTGCGGCGGCTATATAGGCGCCATTATCAGTAGGATGAGATAAATTAACACTATCACCTGCCTCACCACTAGCCTCCCAGGCTAATCCTGCAGGAGCCACAAGACAACCTCCTGTGCGACCTACGCGGTAAACAACCTCTTTATAATGATCAACAGTTGAATCAGAAATGACATTAAAGATACCAAACTCAGATGGCCACGGCATGAGTAGCACAGTCTCAGCAGTTCCTTCTGCCACCTCCTTGGCTATTTCTGAAACTCCTAATGCATAAAACCCCGGCATATGCTCTATGGAATGAGCATCTCCAATGAGAACCACGTAATCCCACTCAGTCCCTAACTCTCCTCGAAGATTTGACGCCCGATTCTCGACACCACCAGAAAAAGGATAATGAAACCAACTAAACAAGTTAGTATGGGGAAACACCTCATTAGAAGGGCTAGAGAAATCTTCAAACGCTATATGAACATTAGTCTCTCCTGCTCCTTCTAGGATATTGGTAAGCTCAGCAATCACTCCCGCAGGGTCAAATGGCGCAGTCAGTCTCCTAGCAGGCTCAAAGCTTATTGTTGAGGCAAGGCTGGAGTCTGAATCAGATCCAATAACTAGAATGTTTACATCTGCCATTACCGGCTTTGTGATCACCATTAATAATAGCAGCAACTGCGCTACCCATTTTTGCTTCGTTATATGATTCATGGTATTAGTTTTTTTATGAATATTTTTAATTTCCCCCTGCAATAATTTCAAATTGCAATTTAGTATCCCCATAGTATCTGAAAAATGAATGCTGTATAGCTGGGCGTTTACCTAGTGCCCTCAGGGCCTTCCTGCTAGGGAGAGCAAACCGGCTTTTAAGGCCTTATCGCTGAGCATGAGACAATAGTGAAGGCGCTCAGATCCGCATTCCCTACCCCGCTATCTATCAAATCGAGATTCAACGTCGTGAGCCAGGGCTTCAGCTCGATCGAATCATTCTGACCTCTGACGCGGATGGTAGCTTAAGCGAAAACGGCCCCGCTGAGAGCCCTCGAAGCAACTAATACGGCGCAAAAGCCTTTTCTCACTTGAATCTTAGGGTTCGCGTGTTTACTTGTGATTCCGCGCCATGAGTACTACACCAGAAGAAGTCCCCACTCTCAGAGAGGATATCTCGACCCTAATCAAGCTAAGGCTCAACACCTTCGTCCTGATCACGGCCTTTTTTGGCTATTTATTAGGGTGGAAAACGCTTGGCGCTCACTTTGATCTAGCCTCCTTCTGGAAGCTCTTTCATACGATGTTAGGCACCGCCGCTTCGGCCTTTGGCGCTGCAGTCTTTAACCAAGTGATGGAGGTCGAATCCGACGCCCGCATGGCACGAACCGCGAACCGTCCACTACCCTCCCGCCGCATCCTCCCTGCTTACGCCTTTGGGTTAGGGTGGGCGCTCTGTGCGATTGGGATTATCCACCTCGGCGCCATGATTTCCTTTGAGGCCGCTCTTCTGGCAGCCATTACGATCGGAACGTACGTCTTCATCTACACTCCTATGAAGCGCGTCTCCTCGGTAAACACCTTGATCGGTGCGATTCCAGGGGCCATTCCTCCGATGATGGGCTGGGTCGGTGCGGGACACTCCCTAGGTCAAGCTGCACCTTGGTTCCTCTTCGCACTTCTTTTCTTTTGGCAGCTCCCTCACTTCGTCGCTATCAACTGGATGTGCCGACAAGAGTACGAGGATGCAAAGTACGAAATGTGGAGTAATGGCGATGTCTCGGGTAAAAAGAGCGCTTACATCTACATCTTCTTCTCCATCTTCATGGTCCTCCTCCCTCTCCCTTGCCCCGCCCTCGGATTGACCGGCTGGATCTTCCCGCCGATTGGTGTACTGCTTGGCGTTTTTCTCATTCTAGCCGCTCTTAAATTCCTCAAAACCCGTGAACGAGTTGATATGCGAAAAGCCTTTTTTGCGACCTTGCTTTACCTCCCTCTCGCCTTGACCGCTCTCGCTATTGACTGGATCTAAACCTCCTTCTCCAACCGCTGTGAAAGAACAAAAGAATAACACTACCGCCCTCGTCCTAGGACTCGTCGCGATCATGCTTGCTAGTGGGCTCATCATCCCACAGGCCTACATGCGCTACATGAACAATCTCGACTTCCGCCCTCCGTTCGAGAAAGGACTTACTAAAAACATCCGCATCCTCGATGACCTCCGAGGAATCACTTCGCTCGACGAATTCGGCGGACATCTTTGGGTGGCTTACTGTACCTCCACTCAAGAAGGGAATGAGAACCTCGTCATCCAACAAAAAGTACAAGCTCTGCGCGCCCGATTCCCCCAAGAAACGATCAAGGCGGCCCTCTTTGTAGTAGATGCCAGCATCACAGAGCCTGAGAAACTCGCCGCTTACCGAGCCAAACATAGCGAGGTCTTAACCGACCATGATTACGTCATCGCAGGTAATGCCGAAGTTCTCCAGAAGTACCTCCGCAACGAATTCCGCTTTGACGGAGTTCCTTATGAAAAAGAAGGAGCCTGGATCTACGATCACGACGTCATTGTCCTCGATCGTATCCCTGCTGATGAAAACGGAAACCGCCCCACTCTCGCTCACATGCGCGGTCACATCAACTTCGTAGATGCCATTCAACGTGACCAAGATGGCATCAAAACCAATGCCAAGTACGTGCGCGCGGAAGAAGATGCAAATAAGCTCCTCGTCCATACCATTACCTACCTAATCGAAAACCCTAATGAGGAAGACCAACACCTCTCGGGACAACAACAATAGCCATGTCTGATAAAAAGAAAATTGTCTTAATCTACGCCTCGGTAGCGGTCCTTGCGATCTTACTTATCTTTGGCTTTGCCCTCATCCGTGAGCTCGAAGACCTAAAACTCCAAGCCAAGCGCGAGCAAGCAAGCAACGACACCCCTATTGCCGAAAACGTAGGGCGAGCCAAGGCCGACCTCTTTCTCCAGCTCGAAAAAGACATCACCCTCACCAATCAAGACGGTCAGGAAGTCTCCATCTATGACCTGAAAGAAAAGACTTGGGTGTTTGCCCAATTCTTTGCCAAATGCCCGATGTGTGCCGAGCGAAACTACACTGATTTACTCGCCATCTACAAACAATATAAGGACAACCCAGACTTCATGATCGTCTGTATGACAGTCGACCCTGAGACCGATAATATCGAAAAATTGACCGAGTACGCTAGCGCAGTAAATGCAGAAACGGATTCGTGGTGGTTCCTGACGGGTGAACAGGAAAAAATGCACGCTTACATGTCCGAGCAAATCCAATTCATGGACATCCGCAAGCGAACCGTCCAGGCGGACATCGCAGCGCACGGACTCTACGCCCACGACCTTGGCCTAGCGGTCTTTGATAAGGGGCTTAAGATGCGAGTGAAGCGTGACTTAGCCTTTGCCCGTGCGCAAAGTCCAGAAATGCTGCAGGCCTACGAAAACGACATCCATACTGCTATCAAAGAATCCCTTGCCAAATGAAGACTGCTAAATTCTGGTACCGCGCAGCCACCGTTTTAACGATTCTCGTCATGCTCCTCGTCGGAGCAATGCGACGCATCACCATACCCACGCCTGAGTGGTGGGATGTTTCGGGTCTTCCCCTCTTCCACGCCAGTTTGAACTCTGTGGCGGCAGTGCTTATCCTCCTAGGTGGTATTTTCATTAAGCTTGGGTTTAAAAAAGTCCACCGCACGCTCATGATGTCTGCCTTTGCAGTCTCTGGAGTCTTCCTCCTCAGCTACGTCACCTACCACTTTACCGCAGGGCACACCGTCTTTGGCGATCTCGATAAAGACGGATCCTTGAATGAGGTAGAGGCCATGCTCGTCATCACCCGTAAGCCCATGTATCTCACCATTTTAGGGACGCACATCGTACTTGCTATTGTCAGCTTTCCTCTGGTCCTCTTTTCCATCATTGCGGCCGTTTTTTCACAGTTCAGCCTGCACAAAAAACTCACCCGTTTTGCCTACCCCCTCTGGTTATACGTTGCCATCACGGGACCCGTCGTTTACCTTTTGATTAAGCCCTACTATTAATCCTATATGAAGCTCCTCCAACAATCTGACCCTGGCTACCACACTTTCCGCACCACGCTGAATCGTCGTGCTATTCCTGACACCTCAGTCACAGAGATCGTTGCAGGAATCATCAACGAGGTCCAATCACGTGGAGACCAAGCCCTCATCGACTTTACCGCTAAATTTGACAAGGCACAGCTCACTCCACAAACCCTCCTCGTCAGTGCCGAGGAAGTCGCCGAAGCCACCGCTCAAGTCAGTGAAGCGACTAAGGCCGCCATCGCATCCGCTAGAGAAAACATTCACCTCTTTACCGAGCAGAGCAAACGCCAGGATTGGAGCTACACAAATAAGGAAGGCGCAGAAGTGGGCGAGCGATTCACCCCCTTTGACCGCGTAGGGATTTACGTCCCCGGAGGTAAGGCTCCCCTCGTCTCCACCGCGCTCATGACCGGCGCCTTTGCGCAAGCGATCGGGTGTCCAGAAATCGTCGCTGCAACCCCCTGTGGACCAGACGGCAAGGTTAATCCAGAGCTCCTCTACGCCCTCGTGCAAGCCGGAGCGACCGAAATCCTGAAAGTAGGTGGAGCCCAAGGCATCGCTGCCCTCGCGCTCGGCACCGATAGCATCCAACCTGTTGAAAAAATCTTTGGACCCGGCAACGTTTTCGTCGTCGAAGCCAAACGCCAACTCATCGGAGCGGTCTCCATCGACCTCCTCCCTGGGCCTAGTGAAATTCTTGTCATTGCCGACCACACGGGCAATCCAGCCTTTCTCGCCGCTGACCTTCTCGGTCAGGCAGAACATGGCCCTGATAGCGAAATCGGATTCATCACTACCGATGCTAAACTCTTTGACGCCGTTCAAAAAGAAATCGCCGCTCAGCTCCCTAATCTTTCTCGCGGTGCTTACCTACAAGAAGTCCTCGATAAAACCTGCTTTGCCATTCATGTTGAGACCCTAGACGAAGCCATCGCAATCTGTAATGACTATGCTCCCGAGCACCTCACCTTAGTCGTTGAGGACGATACTACAATCCTGCCCAAAATCCGCAATGCAGGCGCGATTTACGTGGGAAATTACTCCGCTGTGGCAGTGGGAGACTTCTTAGCCGGCCCGTCACACACTCTCCCCACGGGAGGAGCAGGAAAATCCTTCTCCGGCCTCCGAGCGGATCAATTCCAACGTCGCCAATCAATTGTCCGTATGGATCAGGCTGCGATCAATAACTCCCTCGCCACCGTCGAGGAATTTTCACGCATAGAAGGCCTAGACGCGCATGGAGCCTCCGTAAAGGTGCGTTCCTCCCAATAAAATATAAACAAGATTGATAGAAATAAACGCTGAAGTAGTAGGAATAGTACCCCACCGCTCTTATGAAATTTTTTATCCTCTTCTTAATCACTCTCCTCAGCCCCGCTTTAGCCGCCCCTCCCTGTGGCTTCGAAGCTAAAATCCACCGAACGGGCCCTAGTGAAGCGATCATAGGCATCACCCTAAGCCCCGAGGAAAATTGGCACACCTATTGGAGTAACCCTGGCGACTCAGGAATGGCGCTCAGTATCAGCCTTGATGATTCCGGACTGAAAGTCTTGGCCGAGGACTTTACGCCTCCTCTCCGCTTTGAAGCGATGGGCGCTATTGGGTATGGATATGACCAACCCGCTACTTTTCTTTATCATGTTTCAGGGAAATTACCTGAACAAATCACCGGCTCCGCCACCTGGCTTGTTTGTGATGACACCACCTGCCTTCCTCTCGACCAACCTCTCAAACTCGCCCTAGGCAAGATTTCTCCCGCCCCTGAATGGTTCACCAAGGCCCAAGCGCTCCTTCCATCAGACCTCTCTGCCACGCTCAACGAAACCCGTGTAGATGAGGAGGCCAAGCTCATCACATATTCTATCCAATCTGAGCAAAATCTCAACGGCTTAGGCGTATTCCCATACGACAGCAACCTCTCCGAATCCAAGATGGGGCATAAAATTACACAGAAAGGCGATCGCTATGAGTTCAGCTTCAAATACATTGGTGATGCACCCACAAGCGCTAGCTTCCTCCTCACCGGGGGTAAAGAACCTCATAAAATCACGCTCTACGAATCCGCCACAGATGTAGAGGAAGGCGAGTAAGCGCATCCGACATTAGAAAAATTATGAAATTACTCATTATAACAGCCTCTTTATTACTAGGAGCCTACGCAGAAGAAGGTAAAAACTGTAAATGCTCCGAAAATGATCCGAGTCGGGCCGCTACTCTGCTAGGTAAAAAGCAGGTCACCCTTACCGTCATCGGAATGAGCTGTGCTAGTTGTGAAAACGCGCTGACTGAAAAACTGAAAAAAGAAAAAGCCATCATCTCTGTAGACACTGTCGATCATGCTAAAAAAGTCGTGACCGTAACAGTGAAGCCAGAAGTCTGTGAATCTGTTGTCACAGAAGCGATCACCAAAGCCGGCTACTACGTCCAGCTGGATAAAAAAGATTCCGAAACCGCGGAAAAGTAACTCTAAACATGACCCCGGATGACCAGCAACCTTCCTCTGACACCTTAGAACCTCTGGAAGTTATCGACTTTGAACTCCTTTCCATAGAAGAAGTTCAAGCCTATTTTCCGCAGTACAAGATTCAGTCTTTTATCGCCGAAGGAGGAATGGGGGCCGTCTACTCAGCCACCCAGAACTCTCTTGAGCGCGCAATAGCAATTAAAATATTACCCGCCGAACTTAGTGCTCATACAGAATACAGCGCTCAATTTCGTGCCGAGGCCGACCTCATGTCGCGCCTCAACCACCCTAATTTGATCGCGCTTTACGAATTTGGGGAGGTGCATGACATGCTCTATATTGTCATGGAGTTGGTCACGGGGAAATCTCTCCACCATTCCGCCCACCAATCCGCTATCGATCAAAGCGTCGCCCTAGACCTCGTTATTGCTCTCACAGAAGGGGTCGACCATATGCATAAAATGGGGATCCTCCACCGTGACATCAAACCAGGCAATATCTTACTCGATACTAATGGAAATCCTAAGTTGGGGGATTTCGGCCTCGCTCGATCACTAACAGAGTCAGAGGTTGGAAAAACCATCTTCGGAACCCCTGGATATACGGCACCAGAAGTCGTGGATAACACTGAGTTAATTGATGAGAGATCCGATATCTATTCTCTAGGCGTTATTCTATATGAGCTTCTTACAGGCTCTCTTCCTGACCTCCAATCCTACATTCCTCCTAGCCAAGTAGGACTGGCTATTGATTCAGGCTTTGACGATGTTGTAAATCGAGCAATCGCTGCTGAACCCCATAATCGCTACCATGGGGCCCAAGAATTTTTGTCTAAACTCTACGCCCTAAAAGTTCTGGAACCAAATGAATAACCCGCGTTCAAATTTCACTGCAGCCGCTCCGATAGCACACTTTTCACCCCAATTATTATCTAATTCACCCACCTAAAGATTTATATTTCTTATTGCTTGAGGGCACTGTTTGGATTACTCTATCAGATCAGCTCCTCCCTCCTTACAGGAGCGCAACTTAACGTTGCATTCTTTCCCTTTTGAATCTCTGTCCTTATTAAAAAAATGAAAGTCAATTGCCCGCATTGCGACCAAAAGTACAACATCGACGACTCGATGCTTGGACAAGAATTAGACTGCCAAAAATGTCAAAAAAAGATGACATTCGATAAGCCTAAAACTAGTACCTCCCCCGCAAGCGAAGGAAACAACCAAGTTAACTGTCCTAAGTGCGATCAAAAGTATGTCATTCATGACGATCAGTTCGGCTCAGAAATCCAATGCCAATCCTGCGAGCACGTCATGCTCTTTCCCGCTCCGGCAAAAGCCCCCCCAAAGCAAACAAAACTGGCCTCGACTAAACCAACCCTCAACACTACGAGCTCTTCCGCCCCTTTTACTCCAGCTCGTAAACGACGAAAAAGAGGATTTAACCCTGCGCCTCTGCTCGCTCTTCTTATTCTAGGCGGTGCGGCATACTTTGGTTATAAGGAATACGAAAAAGTCAAAAACCAGAAAGCCCCTGAGGAAACAGTTGTCACCGTAGACACTCCGGTAGCGCCACCCAAGCCCGAGCCAGCAAAAGAGGTTGGAAAAAAGCCTAAAAAAAAGCCTAAAAAAACCCTAGCTCCTAGCGCCGTCATTGCCACTGAGGTTATCCCAGATGTCGAAGCTCAACGGAACGAGGATGGCAACCTTTTCATCTCGCAATATGATGAAGTCGTAAAGCCATTTGCCGAAAAGCACTGTATTCAATGCCACGGACCCGATAAAGTTAGAGGGAAGTTCCGCATAGATCACCTCATGAATACGGGCTTAGTTAGGTCCGAAGCGGACGCCGAATATTGGCAGGAAGTGCTAGACCTCATTAACATCGGTGACATGCCTCCAGAAGATGAAGAGCAACCAGGTAAAGAGGAGTTAACTGCAATGCTTGACGCTCTCTACAATACAACCGCCAATGCCCGTGACATCGTAGCGAGTAAAGGAAACGGCGTAATGAGGCGCCTCAACAGCCGAGAATACACCAACTTAATACAAGACCGACTAGGCTTGACCGTTCCTGAGGGAGTCCTCCCTAGGGATCGAGGAGCCTTTGGGTTCGATACTCTAGGGTTAGATCTCACGACCACCCCCGCAGAGCTACAAGGCTATATAGATGTTGGATACTCGCTAATGAAGAAGCTGACCAGTGACTTTGCAGCAGGAAGAGAGATCCCAGAAGAAGCCCTAATTGTATTTGGTGATATGCCGCCCAACGCCACCAATAAAGATGCTCTCCCGCTATTTAAGCGCTTTATAGTCAACATGTATAATCACCAGCCTGTCACGGGGAAAATGATTAGTGATATGATGGGAATCTATAACTTTAATAGGAGAAAAGGAGCCTCGTTCTGGGAATCCGCTTCACTCTCCATGACCTGCGCCTTAGCCTCCCCTAACCTGATCTACATCATAGAACAGGAAGTAGCGCTGACCCAGTTAGATATTGCCAACCGGCTGTCCATCCTTCTCTGGAGCTCTATTCCTGACGAAACCCTCATTAAATTAGCCAATGAAGGCAAACTAACAGACCCAGAGGTTTACGCTCAGCAATTCGATCGTATGATTCAAGACCCCAAGGCCTCGCGCTTTTTTGAAACCTTTACTCATCAATGGTTGGAATTAGGACGACTCGACATTGTCAATTTCGATGGGAAAATATACCCCAAGTTAAAAGAACAAGAGGAGTCTCTAAAGCAGTCAATGGATCAAGAAACGAAATCATTCATTCGCCACTTAATCCTAGAAAACAAGCCTGCCCGCGAATTGGCAAAAACTGATTTTACCATGCTCAACTCACAACTTGCTGAGCACTACGGAATCCAAGCCAAAAACTTAAAGGAAGATAAGTTCTCAAAGGTTGTACTAAAAGGAAAAGATAAAGTCCGAGGCGGACTACTAGGGCAAGGATCCGTCCAGATGCTAACCTCTAACGGAGCCCGTACCTCTCCCGTAGAACGCGGTGTTTACATCATGCGTAAGCTCTTAGATAGCTCTCCTCCACCCGCACCTGCCGATGTCCCAGAGGCCGAAGATGTGCCAGGAAAAAACCAGACGACCAGAGAACTCCTCAAGCATCACATGACTACCGCTCAATGTGCAACTTGCCACGCTAAGATCGACCCTCTGGGCTTTGGAATGGAATCTTTCGGCCCTCTTGGTCGCTGGAGAACTCATGAGGGTAAAATTCCTATCGATGCCAGTGGCCAAATGACGAATGGTGTAAAATTCGATGGCTATGAGGGACTCCTCGCCAACTTAGCGGTCAATGATGAACGAATCGCAAAAAGCTTTGTTAAAGCCTTAATGTCCTACGGAATCGGTAGAAACGTCCGTTACACCGACAGTGGAGACATCAAAAACATTCTCGATGCCAGTAAAGACAACAAATTCAAACTAAAAGATCTGATCTTAGAAGTAACTAAGTCCGATACCTTCCGAACCAAAAGTTAATATGATGACAGAGTACTCCCGCAGAAAATTCCTAGCCAAATCTGTTGGCTCGGCAGCCGCCATGATCTTGCCTCAGTTCCAAAGCTTAGCGCAGGCACAAGTAGCCACCAGTGGTATTCCAACCAGAATGGTGTATATCTCTATGGGTTTCGGTGTATCAAACAGCTGGTTCCCTACAGAAAGAAAAACCGGCGACTTAAAGCTCCCCGGTTTACTCTCTCCCATGACTGGCCACAGAAATGACATTTCCATCATTCAAAATCTGTCTCTCCAAGGCCCCCCTCCTCAACAAGCTCCTGCCCACTACGCAGGCTTACACCTACTAAATGACGCCTCCGCAGTAAACCCCAAGCATAATCATAACACTTCTATTGCAACCTGTGATCAAGTAGCGGCTCAATACATCGGTAAGGACACTCGATTCCCATCGTTAGCGCTCGCAGCGGTAGATGACACGAAACTCAAAGGCGGAAACGGCCCCGGGATGAGGTCGATCTCTTGGGATAAGCAAGGACGCCATATCTCAGGAATCGAAGGGGCTCTGAAGCTCTACTCCACACTCTACGGAAACCGAAATCTGAGTAAGGAAAAGCTAACGAGCCAATTTGCGCAGAAAAAGAGCGTCCTCGACTTCCTTGTAAAAGATTTAAAATCGTTAAACTCTAAACTTTCTAGAGGCGATCAACGAGTATTAGAGCAATACACACATAGCTTAAGGGAGGTGGAGATTAACCTGGCGAGGAGTTTTGACCTCTCCTCGGAAAAAGGAACGCTTCAACACCTAAAAAAACCACCTAAAGACCTATCTGGCGTTGATGATGTTAAACTCACCTACGATCTCATGGCCTTGGCGATGGAAGCTGATTACACTCGTGTAATTTCTTACATGATGGGTGTAGACCCGATCTTAAAGAGCCTTAATCTCAATATTAGCTCACATGATATGAGTCATTACCGAGGCGCGGGTAAAGAAGCTCACCATGCTAGAGACAAAAAGAATATGGAAATGCTTTCCTACTTTTTCGATAAGTTAAAAGCTATCGAGCAACCTGATGGAAACGACCTTTTCCACCACTCCATGATCACCTTTGCTTCTGGGCTTCGCCACAAACATACTAGATCTAACCTTCCCGTTCTTTTTGCTGGGCACGGTGGCGGTGGCCTTAAGCAGGGTCAAAACGTCGTCAATAAGTCAAATACACCTATTAACAACCTATGGTTTAGTCAGCTCCGCCACGTCAATCCTAAGCTTAAAAAATGGCATAATAGCCAAAACAACGTGAGTGAAGTGTTCACTGCCTAAGCCCATTTCCCAACGAATCCACTAACGCTATTAGCTCAGCGTTGTTAAGGCCTCGCGGTATCCTTGGACATAAGCAGTTAGGGTCTTTAGGATTTCGTCGCGAACACGAACGAAAACTGCCTTAACCTCTTCTTCGGACCCTTCGGCGTGAGCTGGATCGTCAAAGCCCCAATGGTAACGGTTCAACTGGCCAGGGAAACTCGGGCACGCTTGCTCAGCATTTCCGCATACCGTGACTACCGTATGAATATCTTTCGAGAGAAACTCGTTCATGTGCTTAGAGGTGTGAGCAGAGATATCGATCCCTATTTCCGAAAGAACCTCGATCGAAAGAGGGTGTACGTAACCAGATGGGGCTGAGCCCGCGGAATGAACCTCAAAGAGGTCAGAAGCTATATGCCGGAGGATGCCCTCCGCCATGTGAGAGCGACAAGAATTACCAGTACAGAGAACAAGAACAGATTTCATATAACCTAAGAAACACTGTCTACGCCCTTGCTGTCAAGAAATCGCCCTCCTCGCCCTACCTTTCTAAGATTTCAACTTCGTACCCATCAGGGTCTGTCACGAAGGCCATTTTCTTTTCGCCGCCAGAGAATTTCTCGCGCCATTTGCTAGGCCAGATCTCTATCCCGTCCTGCTCTAGTTTGTCACAGTACACTATAATATCTTGAACCCCAACCGCGGTGTGCATCAGATCTTCTGGAACCTCGACTTTAAAGTCTGGTGAGTAGCAAAGCTCTAGAAAATGGTCGTTGCCTGGCAGGGTAAGAAAGGCGAGCTTGTTACCGGCTGGTGAATCCTTCCGCTCAGAAAGCTCGAACCCGAGCTTTTCATAAAATTCCACGGTTTTATCGAGATTTGCGACGCGGATACGAGTGTGTAAAAACTTAATCATCGGCTTAACGCTAGAGGTTCTCCCTAATCTGTCAAACCTCATACCACACCGCGCTTCAAAAAAGGCTTTTCCCTCCGTTCAGATCACAATATGAGTTAGGTGATGATTCATAACCGTGACCTCGCCTCCTACGCTGATCAAGCGTTGCGAGAGATTGATGAATTAACCGTTGCCGACCGTCTCACCATCTCCTGGAACCCTCGTATGCGAACCGCTGCAGGACGCGCCAAGTTGACCGAATGGGCCGTGGAAATGAACCCAAAGCTCATCCCCTTTGGCGAGGGCGAAGTCTATTCAACCGTACTTCACGAGCTCGCGCACCTCCTCGCTTGGCATCGCACCGCTCACAGAGGGCACGGCTTACCCTGGCGACAGGCCTGCGCAGACCTCGGAATTCCTCACGAATCGGTCACGCATAACCTTCCCCTAGCCCCCCGCCGTACTCAGCGCAAAAACTATCGCTATACGTGCAAGCATTGCTCTTACCAATTCGACCGCGTGCGCCCCGTCAAACGCCCTAGCGCCTGCTCCAGCTGCTGTAAAACACACAATGGAGGGAAATTCTCCCAGGCCTACCTTCTCACCGAATCTCGCCTTTTTCAGCAAGAGGAATAAAGTCCCCTAACAGACATAAATACTAGGAGTTCTACACCGCAGAAAAATCCCTCACTTTTTCTTTGTCTCAGAGCCCTTCACCCCCTACCTTTTCGCCATCGCTAAGAAATCTTTCAGCTCTACACTTGCACTGAGGTATCTCAATCCATTGAGAAACTTCTTCTCCGTGATCTCTGCAGCGGCCCTCCTCGGAGTCGCCTTAGGAGTCGCTATTCTGATCGTAGTCATGTCCGTCATGGACGGCTTTGAGATCGAGGTTAAGAAGCGCCTTCTCGCCTTCTCCCCCCACATTACCCTCAAACACGCCCCCACCGGGTCGTATGAGCCCATCACCAACTGGCACCAGGTCTCTGAACGCATTCGGAAGCTACCGGAAGTAAAAGAAATCGCAGGAACGATCGATGATCACGCTATTATCGAGTTCAACAAGCGCCAGCTTCCGATCTCCTACCGAGGAATTGACGCCCAGGACCCTGCACAAATTGAAGCCCTAGAAAACCTTCTAGCTGATGACTACGGCCAGAGCTCAGCTGACCTTGGGCTCGAACCCCGTGCTCTCATCCTCGAATCCCGCGCGCGACAATTTGGTCTCAGCGTGGGGGATACCGTACAACTTTATTCCACCCGCAATTTTGACGAAGTCTTTGCCGCCTACAAGCGCACAGAGCGCCCCCGGGCCAGCGAAACCTACGGGCAAGAGCTCCAGCGCGTCGTAACAGCCCTCAAAAATGCGCAAATCGCGGGTAAGCCCGCCGAAACCTTCACCATAGACGACCTCCAAGCCGCCTATGACGCGCTTTACGCCATCCATGAGGGAGGAATTCGTCAGGGTGAGTCCTCCACCATTAGCGCCGTCATGGATATCATCTACGATAGTGAAAAGGTCAGCCCTACTCTTCGGCGCCTACCAAAGGGCTCCGTCGCTAACATTGAGCGACACCTCATCACTCATCTCATGGAAATTGATAACTCAGCAGATGACAATGCGGAGCTCCAAAAGCTCAAATCCATCGTCCTGCCAAAAGATGTCACCATCGTGGGTGTCTACCGAATTTCCCAACAAGTCGTCGCTCCTGACTTTTTTATCCCTCTCCCCATCGCGCAAGAGCTCTCTGGGATGGATGAAGGGGTCAGCGCCCTTTCCGTTAAGCTTCATGACGTTGATACCGCAGACGTCGTCACGCAACAAATTGTCAACGAACTAGACTACGGTTGGCAAGGGTTCAGCTGGATGACGCAGTACGGTGACTTTTTCCAAGTGGTCAAAATGCAGGAAGGAATGATGGCTCTCGTCCTTTCTACCGTCGCCCTCGGAGCCGCCTTCCTAATTACGATCGTGATGTTCCTGACTGCCTTACAAAAGAAGAAGGAAATCGGCGTCATGCTGGCAGTTGGAGCCAAACCTAGCCAAATTTGTGCCGTCTTTTTCATCCAAGGCGTTGTCATCGGGGTGATCGGAATCGTCTTGGGAGTTCTCTCAGGGCTCGCCGTCATCCATTTCCGCGTGCAGATCCAGAGCTTCCTCCTCAGCGTCTTCAACCTCGACATCTTCAATGCTCAATTCCAAGGAATGGAAGCACTCCCCGCTCATACCACTCCCAGCCTTGTGATCTGGGTCAGCGCATTGGCACTCATTATGTGCTCCCTAGCCCCTCTCCTGCCGGCTCTCTTTGCGGCTCGCAATGATCCTGCTAAAAGCCTACGTGACCTCTAATTATGCAATACTGGATTAGCCAAAGCGGTGAAAAAAAAGGACCTCTCAAGGAATGGGACATTCGTGCCCTGATCGAGGAGGAAAAGCTCACTGAACAAGACCTCATCTGGCACGCCGACCTACCCAACTGGCAAAGCCTGCAAGAGTACACTGCCTTCCGCTCCTACTTTGAAAAAGCAGAAGAAATTGAGGAGGTCGCAGACCTGGATGTAGAACTCGAAGCCGCCAAAAAAGAGCTCCACCAAAAAATCGAAGAAGCTACCGGCAAAAAGCTACCTGCCGATGCCATTATCCACGTCGAAAAAGTCGAGCACCACCACTGGGTTCGCCGAGGATTCGCTAAGGTTTTCGACTTATTTCTCTATTCGATGACCTTCTTTGTCATTGCTAATTTTTTCGGCTTTCCATTCGGCTTTAATGAGCGGATCGAGGTCATCAATATCATCTTCCTCATCCCCTTCTTTGTAATCGAGGCCTTCTTGCTCAGCCGCTTTGGCTTAACCCCTGGGAAAGCCATTCTAGGCTTACGGGTGCGCCCCCTCGCAGGGATGACTCCGCTCAACTTTAACCGAGCCCTCTTTCGCTCGGGAGCCTCATGGTTATTCGGGATGGCACTCGGACTTTCCCCCTACTTCATTATCTCCATGATCTTAAGCTACTTTACGACTAAGCAACGCGGGCTTACCACTTGGGACGCTGTTGGTCGCACCAAGGTCGAGACCGTGAAACCTATAAGCGTTCTTCAGGTCTTTAACTATATTCTGCTAGGTATTATGGTTTCTACCGCCTCCTACTACTTTATCTTATCCCATCAGCCGACTTCCAAGATGGTAGGAAAAGCAATGATCAAGCTTACGGAAAAAAGCCCTGAAATCCAAGCTCACTACCGCAAGATCTTTAACATGCCCGCGGCACCCAAAGACCCCTCATGAAAAACATCGTTTACTTCGACCTCGAGACCCAGCGCAGCATCAGTGATGTCGGTGGGTTTAAGAACTGTGCCGATCTCAAGGTCTCAGTGGGAGTCGCGTACAGCACTAAGACTGGTCGTTATCACATCTTTGGGGAAGACGGAATGGACGAGCTCGTCCAGATGCTCCTAGAAGCCGATCTCGTAGTAGGTTACAATCACATCGGTTTTGACTACAGAGTGCTCCAAGGTTACACCATCATTGATATGGAGAGCCAAACGGTCAATCTCGACATGATGCTCGATGTTCAGCAAATCATGGGCAAGCGACTCAAGCTCGACTCCCTAGCACAAGCCTCGCTCGGCATGGCTAAAACCGCTGACGGCCTCGAAGCCCTGAAATGGTGGAAAGAATACAAGAACACGGGTAACAAAGAGCACTTGATGAAAATCGCCGAATACTGTGCCTATGATGTTAAGGTCACCCGCTTTGTTCACGAATTTGGGATCGAACACGGACTCATTAAATACGATGACAAAAACGGCGGGATTGAAGAGGTAGAAGTCGATTGGGCTAGATAGTAGCGAAAACTATCGCGACCCGCGAACTCGTTGTGAATAACTTGTGGGTAAAATGGCAGAATACCCTAAACCTAGCAACAATATAGGTTTTATGGGTAGATCTAACGCATCAGCTGAAAATTCGTTTTCGCTTCTTAAATCGCCAAAAATATGAGCTCTCCATCCTTTATAAAGAGCGTTCCTTCTTGAGCCCCTACATTGCTTCAGGGAAGAAGAATTGAAATAGTAAAAAATGATCGGAAATGACGGCGAAAGCTGGTTTCACAAGCAATCTCCCCGCTTCCGAATAGTATTTTTCGTGCAAAATTAGAGAGATCACTCATCTCAACTAGCTGCTATTTTCGTTTGAGTTCGCTCTCTTTCCACTGGCCTCTATTAAGAACCTAATAAAAGCAGTCTCAAGGGCTCTCACGTGGACAACTGTAAGAAAAACCCCTTCTCTCGTCAAAAAGCGAACACATTGTGAATAACTTGTGAGAAAGCTTACAAAAGCAGCTAGGGCTTTACTCTAGCTCGACCGGCTCAGGCTCCTCCTTCATCTTTCTCTCTGAGGCTTACACAAAAAACAAAACGCGTGAATTATAAACACAGTTAACCCGTATTGCAAAACCCTGAATCAATTTCACAATTCGCTAACTCATGTTCACTGCGCATGGGTTATAAGTCGTCATTTTCTCGATGTTTACAAAAGGAGGAATAATGCTCGATTTATACTCCCATAATGCTTTTAATCACTCGTAGTGCGTACGAACTCTTCATTACAGATTAACATCACTCGAATCATCTTCTTGCTGATCGCTATTTTTTGTGGAATGGCGGTCTCCTCTTCCATAGAGGTTCCGACTTCTAAAAGCGTACCCATGGCCGTAATCTTGGTCATGGCCGTGATCTATATTGAGCACTTGAGCCGCCAATTCACCCTCCGCTCGTTCTCTCATGCCACATTTGGGCTCATGATCGGAATTTTCTGCGCTTGGCTGTTGAATAAGGTTCCATTAGCAGAGTTGATTGCGATCTACTCTGATGACCTCGTTAAATCTGAGGCCGCCCTCTTAATTTTCGGCTTGGGAAGCTATCTCGTTTTAGGATTCCTCGGAGTCACCCTTTCTCTCCGCTCCGGACAAGAGGACTTTGCCTTCATTGTTCCTTACGTACGCTTTCGCCAATCGAATGTCAGCGAACTCCCTGTTATTCTCGATCAATCGGTCATTCTCGATGGCCGCCTGGTAGAGTTGATTGAAACCAAGGTGATCGAGGGCCACCTCCTCGTGCCAAACTATGTTCTCAACGAGGTTAACCTCCTCGCCAGCGATCCTGTAGCTTCTCGTAAAGCAAATGGGAAGCGAGGCCTAGAGGTACTAGAAACCCTCCGAAAGGATCCAGAGGTTAAACTAACTGTCTATATCAGCCAAGAATCCAACGACTCTGGGGACCTCGAGTCCCGCCTTATCAATACGACCCGCGTTAATAACGCCAAGCTCATTACCACCAATAGCTCCCTCACCAAAAATGCGCGCCTCCAGAACGTACCTGTCATGAATCTGGACGAAGTCTCCTTAGCCTTTCAGCAAACCGTAGCGGTGGGTGACAAAATCAGCCTCGCAATCTCCCGCACAGGGAAGGAAGAGCACCAGGGTGTCGGCTACCTTTCGGATGGCAGCATGATCGTTGTAAACCAAGCGGTGAGCCTCATCGGAACGACTCAGAATATCGTCATCATTAGCAAGCTACACAGTAAGTCTGGGCAACTCGTCTTTGCCGAACTCGATCTCTAATACAATGCCTCATTACACGACCACTGAGCAAGTCATGTTCTTCGACACCGATATTGGTGGTGTCGTCCATAATATTGCCTACCTCCGGATGATCGAAACCTGCCGCACACTTCTTGCCGAAGAAGTTGGGTTTGATCTTAAAGAAATGTCTGAAACGCAGATTTTCCCCGTCGTTGCACGAACAGAAATCGATTACCGAAAGCCTGCCACCCTCGGAGACCGGCTCGCTATTACAGGAACGATCGCAGAACATACTCGCACTTCCTTCTGGTGTGAGTTCGAGGTCAGAAACGCAGAAAATCCAGATACCCTCTACATAACCTGTAGGCAAAAACTAGCAGTCGTACAAATGCCCCAAGGGCGACCTGTGCGTATTCCTGCCGAGGTTATCTCCCTCCTAAAGGAAGAGGCTTAACGCCCTTCGAGATCAAAGTTGAATTAAATTGTTGATAATGGTGTTCGTATGAGCTAATCGTGTAGAGTGACCATGACGGAAATAGAAGCCTTAGTAACCCTCAACACTCTCCCGAAGCTTGGCCCCGTAGGGATCCGCCAGCTGCTCTCCCGTTTTGGAACTGCTCTGGATGTTTTGCAGGCGGATGTAGAGGCGCTTAGCTCCGTCATTCGCTGTAAACGGACCGTCGAATTACTCTCTAACTGGTCAGAGCATGCCAATCCGGCCCGTGAATTAGAGGAGTGTGAGCGGCATGGTATTGAGATTATCACTCCCGATTCCTCTCAGTGGCCTGCCACCCTTATAGGAGTTAAGGATGCTCCAGTTCTCTTATATGTCTGGGGCACTCTCCGCCCACAGGAAGACCGCTCTCCCGTCGCCGTCATCGGCTCTCGTAAGACCACCAACTACGGACGCTCTGTTACCACCCAGCTTTCTCGGGATCTCGCGCATTCAGGGCATACGATCATTTCAGGGATGGCTCTAGGGATTGACACCCTCGCACACCGAGCCGCTTTACTGGCAGGGCAACGCACCATTGCCGTTCTCGGCTCGGGTCTATGCTCTCTCTACCCTAAGCAAAATATCGAACTCGCCCGTGAGATCAGCCAACAAGGCGCCGTGGTCTCCGAATACCCCTTACACACCAACCCAGATAAGCAAACCTTTCCACAACGGAACCGCATAGTTGCCGCCTGGGCTAAGGGCGTACTCGTCACCGAAATGCCCGAGCGCTCAGGAGCAATGATCACCGCGAATTTTGCCAAGGAGCGAGGGCGTCCAATTTTTGCCGTTCCTGGACCGATTGACCGAACCAGCTCGGCAGGCTGCAACCTCCTCATCCAGCAAGGCGCGCATTTAGTGACAGAGGCCGTACAAATCACCCGCCAGCTCGAACCCCAAGCTCAACAGCTCGACTTCCTCA
>JALZUI010000027.1 GCA_023301545.1 Akkermansiaceae bacterium | reverse complement strand
AGCACATCATACTCGGGCAGGCTATCTTGATCAGTTTGGTCTGGTCGGAGCTCAGCGCTAGGTGGCTTTTCGATCGTACTCCACGGGATAATTTCCCCATTGCGGTTAATCCAGCGGGAAAGTTCATAAACCATCGTTTTCGGCAGATCGCTGATCACCGCCAGCCCACCACACATATCTCCATACATCGTACAGTAACCAACAGCGAGCTCGCTTTTATTTCCAGTCGTTAGGAGCAGTGCCCCAGTCTTATTAGAGAGCGACATGAGATAAAGCCCACGAATCCTAGCCTGCATATTTTCCTCCGTCACGTCCTCAGCTACTTTACCAAAGGGTACTTGCATTGCTTCTTTTACCGTCGAAAAAGTTTCTGAAATCCCCACTCGATCACAACGCATTCCCAGCTTCTCGGCTAATGCCAGTGAATCATTCACACTTCCCTCTGAGGAAAACGGACTCGGCATTGTGAGCCCATGAAGATTTTCTCCCCCCAACGCATCGCAGGCCAAAACCGCGGTCAAGGCGGAGTCAATCCCTCCGCTAAGCCCTAGACAAGCTGTAGAGAAGCCGCACTTCGTAGCGTAATCTCTCAGCCCCAGCACCAACGCTTCATAAATTTCTTCCATTGGATCCAGAGCTCCCATTTTAATCACAGGAGCCTCGCTATCTACCACGATCGTTTCATCAACAAATTGCTTAGCCTGTCCAATAAGTTTTCCGTCCTTATTAAGGACTAACGACCCTCCATCAAAAATCAGCTGATCATTCCCTCCCAGAGCGTTACAGTAAAAGAGCGGCACGCCCGCTTCCTTCGCCACCGTAGAAAGTAACTGCACCCGTCGCTCCTGCTTACCGTAACTAAAAGGCGACGCGCTAAGGTTAACAATCAAATCCACTCCTTGCGCCACCAGTTGATCAACGGGGCTTTTTTCATAAAGCGGACGATGAAGAAAATCCTCAGTCCAAATATCTTCACAGATCGTAATCCCAATCCGCTGCCCCTTATATTCCCATACTAGATTTTCCTCCGCGGGTTGGTAATAACGGCGCTCATCAAAAACATCATAAGTCGGTAGCAGCATCTTATGACGCACACCCGTAATTACACCATCGTGTAAGATCGCAACGGAATTTGTGAAAGGCTTCCCTACTCCCTCAGCTACATCAGCATACCCCACCAAAAATGGAACACTCCCAATCTCTTTAGCAACCTCCTCTAATACCGCCTTAGATTGCGAAATAAAACGCGACTTGTACAACAAGTCACGTGGGGGGTAGCCGATTAAACTATGCTCGGGGGAGATTACCAACTCTGCCCCTCCATCTAAAGCTTCTCGGTAGGCGTTTACTAACTTCTTAGCGTTCCCTTGGAAATCACCAATCGTAGGGTTAATTTGAGCTAATCCAACATTCATAGAAAGGTCTTAGTGCAATCCTTCCCTACTGTTAAGCCTAAAATCCAACTTAACTTGGCTCCTCTATTTCGTAAGAACGCTAAACCATCTATCCCTAACCAAAGTGAAATCAGGAGATCAAAAACATTCTCCTAACACCGCTTCTCACCAAAGGTCGTTGGAAGCGAAGTCCCACTCAAAATGCAGCTTAATACTCAAGCTTAAGCTTCTTCAACTTAGGTCTGATAACGCTTCTACAGTATGGGTTTTTATTTTTATTCAAGCTGTAATAATCTTGGTGGTACCCTTCTGCAGTATAAAAGGATTCAGCTTTGCGAACGTACGTTACAATCGGATCATCAAAGTCCTTCTGCGCGGCCTTCATAGAAGCTTCTGCCACTGTTTGTTGAGCTTCATCATAATAGAAAATTGCGGATGCATACTGTGGCCCTCGGTCGGCACCTTGGCGGTCTTTTGTCGTTGGGTTATGGAGCTTCCAGAACCACTCGAGAATTGTTTCAAACTTAATCACTGTTGGGTCGTACTTCACCTCCACCACTTCGATATGCCCTGTGGTCTTAGTATTCACTTGTTCGTAAGTAGGATTTTCAACACTGCCTCCCATGTAGCCAGAGACTACAGATTTGACTCCATCCAACTGTTCATAAACAGCCTCTACACACCAAAAGCATCCTGCGCCTAGGGTTACGGTTTCTAATTTTTGTTCTTCGGCTTGTGTCATCGTCGTCATTGTTAAGGCGATAATCAGTTTTTTAATCCAATTCATGTAAACGTAGCGATTCCCACTATCGTCTTTGTTTTTTCACCTTGAAAATTATGACACTGTTTTTTAAAAAAGAAACCGAAAATAAGGCGTGAGTTTTGAACGTAACACAGTAGTCTAGCGCTATGTCTTCTCTAGAATTTAGCCCCATTGAGGAAATCCTTGATGAATTACGGAACAACCGTCTCGTCATCGTCGCAGATGATCCTGACCGTGAGAACGAAGCCGACCTAGTTGGAGTGGCTTCCACTATTACTCCTGAGCAAATTGCCTTTATGGCTAGCCAAGGTAGAGGGCTAATCTGCGCCCCTATCACCGCTGAAAGAGCCGAGGAGTTACGCCTCCACTCCATGACCGAACGTAACACCGAGTCGCTCAAAACCGATTTCACCGTCTCTGTAGATGCTGCAGAGAACATCACCACGGGCATCTCCGCTGCCGACCGCGCGCAGACTATTCGCCTCCTCGCAGATGCTTCCAAAACTCATTTAGACCTTGTCCAACCTGGACACATCTTCCCTCTTAAAGGAGCTAAAGGTGGCGTTTTAAAGCGTACTGGACACACTGAATCCGCTATTGATCTAGCCCGTCTCGCAGGCTTTCCTCCCGCTGGAGTAATCTGCGAAATTATGAATGAAGACGGAGAAATGGCCCGCATCGGCAACCTCGGGGAGTACCAAAAGGAATTCGCACTCAAAGCCTGCACCGTTTCACAATTAATCGAATACCGCCGACGTCATGAAAAGCATGTCACCTGTGAGGAGGTCATCAAACTCCCTACCGATTGGGGCGACTTCGACTGTCACCTCTACACCGTCGACACTGATGACTCACACCACATTGCACTAGTTAAGGGAGAAATCTCTCCTGACACCCCCACCCTCCTTCGCGTCCACTCCGAGTGCCTGACTGGTGACGTCTTCATGTCCCAGCGCTGCGACTGCGGTGGTCAACTCCATACCGCCATGGAGCGCCTCGCTAAGGAAGGAGGAGTCCTCCTTTACCTCCGCCAAGAAGGGCGAGGAATCGGCCTCCCTGCCAAAATTAAGGCTTACAAACTCCAAGAACATGGTTACGACACCGTCGAAGCGAATGAAAAACTAGGCTACGGAGCCGATCTACGAGAGTACGGTACAGGAGCTCAGATCCTTCACGACCTTGGCGTCCGCCAAATCAAACTCATGACTAATAACCCTAAAAAGGTCATTAGCCTAGATGGGTATGGCCTCGAAATCATCGAACAGGTCCCCATCAAGCAAAAACCCAATCCTAATAACGAGAGCTATCTCCAGACTAAAAAGGATAAAATGGGCCACATGTTTTAAGCATTAATCAAAAAATAAGGTAATAACGGATGAAGCTAAAAGATTGCGGAAACAAATCTCTGAATTTTTCTTCCCTCCTCGTGCCTTTCCCACTTACTTAGATTCAAGATGAAACCAGTATTAGGAATTGATTTCGGTGGAACTTCCGTAAAGTTTGGGGTGGTTGTTGGCACTGAGATTGTATCCAGTCCCGCGCCTATCCCTACGCAAAACTTTGAGGGGAGCGAGCCTCTGATTGAAGAAATTTGCCAAGTTATTGAAACCGTCAAAGCGGAATACCCTGAACTGGCTGCGATCGGTGCAGGAGTTCCTGGTTTCGTCAATTTCGAGAAAGGGATCATTAGTAACCTTACGAATGTCAACGGCTGGAAAAACATTCCGCTAAAAGAGATTTTAACTCAAAAAACAGGCCTCCCAGTCACCGTCGATAATGACGCGAACGCCATGGCTTATGCCGAATGGAAGCTTGGTGCAGGGCAAGGATATGAAAACCTAGTGTGCCTCACTCTCGGCACAGGCGTTGGTGGTGGAATCATCGCTAATAACCAAATGTTACGAGGTGCCAACTTTGGAGCTGGCGAATTGGGCCAAACCTCAATCGACTTCCGCGGACGACTCGGAACCTATGGAAATTCTGGAGCGCTGGAGGAATACATCGGCAACCGTGAAATCATCCAAGAAGCCATCCGCTTCTACAAACATGCAGGTGAAAGTAAAACTGCTGCCGAACTCACCCCTGCTGACCTCTCTAAGCTCGCCGCCTATGATGATGAAACCGCACTACAGGTCTGGGATTGGGTTGCCGAAAAGCTCGCCTGCACCCTCATGAACTGCTGCTACCTCCTTAATCCCTCTGCCTTTATCATCGGAGGAGGAATCTCTAAGGCTGGCGACCTCATCTTTAACCCATTACGTGAAAAGCTCGAAAAATCACTCACGGGGCCGCACCTAGATAACCTCCAGATCCTCCCTGCTAAGTTTGGCAATGAAGCTGGTATCATCGGGTGTTCTGCCATCGCTCTTGAAGAAGCAGAGAAGTCTTAAGTAACGAAAAACCCCTCCTAGCTTTCGCTAAGAGGGGGTTTCAACACTACTAATTAACAACCTTTTTACTTTTTATCAGCTTTTGCTGACATCTCCGCCCAGTTGGCGTCTGCTTTTGCGATGAAAGACTTTGGATCCTTATCGAATTCAGCTTTCACCTTTTCATTGAAGTTGAGGTAGATTACTCCATCAATTACGGAGAATAGCGTTGGGTCAGATTCGAACTTCTTCCCTTTAGACATTCCGTAGGCACACAAGCCGTCATAAGCTGGAAGGAATTTTTCAGGATCAGCGTCGAATGCATCTTTAGCACCTTGCTTAACGAAAAGATAACTCTTACCTTTGTAATCAGATTTAAATTCTTCAACTCCTTCTACCGCTTTACCGGCAGCGACATAACAAACTGGGCAGTATCCATCTAGTTCCGCTTCAGCCAGTGCTAGGCCTGAGAAACTTGCGAGAGAGATTGCGGTGAGTACAAATGTTTTAATGGTTTTCATATTATTTTTTTAACTTACTACATCTAGAGCGTTACTAGGTAATCATCTTGCCTTAAACTTCGTCATTAATTTTCACCCTACCCTCTTAACCCCTTTTCATTAAAAGGGTTAGCACTCATTATTTTTATTTTTTGTATTGCACTCCATCCTAATACCGAAAGATATTACTGCCAGTTATGAGTAAATCTGTCGTTATTGTTGGAGCTGGTGGTGTTGGATCTGTAGTCGCCCATAAATGCGCGATGTTGCCTGCCGTTTTCGGGACTATTCATCTCGCTTCTCGTACTGTTTCAAAGTGTGACGAGATTGCCAAGTCGGTACTGGAACGCACGGGACGATCAATCACAACTTCCAGCCTAGATGCCGACACGCCTGCTAATACCGTAGCTTTATTAGAAGACCTTAAGCCCGATCTCCTCATTAATGTCGCTCTTCCTTACCAAGACCTAGTTCTCATGGATGCGTGCTTGGAATGTGGTGTAGACTACCTGGATACCGCTAACTACGAGCCCAAGGACGAGGCCAAGTTCGAATACCATTGGCAATGGGCTTACCAAGAACAATTCGCCAAGGCAGGACTCACCGCCTTGCTCGGTTCAGGTTTTGACCCAGGAGTAACGAACATTTTCACCGCTTGGATGCTCAAGCACCACTTTGACGAAATTAGCGAAATCGACATTGTAGACATAAACGGCGGCGATCACGGAAAAGCCTTCGCTACCAACTTCAACCCAGAGATTAATATTCGCGAAGTCACCGCCCCCTGCCGTCATTGGGAGAATGGGGAGTTCCAAGAAACCCCTCCCTTGAGCACTAAACTCAGCTTCGAATGCCCAGAAGGAGTTGGCACGTACAATATTTACCAAATGTATCACGAGGAAATGGAATCGCTAGTGAAGCATATCCCCTCGATCAAGCGCGCTCGTTTTTGGATGTCATTTGGTGACGCTTACCTTAAGCACCTCGAAGTTCTACAAAATGTCGGAATGACTGGTATTGAGCCCATTACCTATAATGGGCAAGAAATCATCCCGCTGCAATTCCTCAAAGCCGTTCTTCCTGACCCTGGCGAATTGGGCGAATCGACTCAAGGGCGCACCTGTATCGGGGTGATCGCTAAGGGCTTCAAAGATGGAATCGAAAAACGAGTCTACACCTACAACATCTGCAACCATGAAGAGTGCTTCGCAGAGGTTGGATCTCAAGCAGTATCATACACCACAGGAGTCCCTACCATGATTGGCGCGAAGATGTTACTCGAACAAAAATGGAGTGGTAGCGGGGTATGGAACATGGAGCAATTCGATCCAGATCCCTTTATGGACGACCTCAACACCTATGGCCTCCCATGGCAAGTTGTCGAACTCAGCCCTGAGCAATACAGCCAGTTTCTAAGCTAGGTCAGGTAGCCGAGTGATCATCCCCCCCGCCCCTAATCAGGCTTAATCGTAGATATTAAACTCGATCTCCTGTAAGGCGGATTCACTCACCGTGATGAGGCCAAAGTTTTGGCTGAAGCCTGTCAACTTACTCGCCTCCCACTCCTGCAGCTTCATGGTAATTAAACTTCCATCCTGCAGAGAGACTTTCACATCTTGCTTCTCCCGCTTAGACTCCCGATACGGCAAGCCAGAGAAATCAATCAAGTCAACACGTGCTAGGGGCAAGGTAATCTCGCCTAAATCCGTTTTCGCTAAAAAGTCATTCTCACTAAACGAGACTGTATCCGCATTGATCACATCCCCGTTTTCCAGATGAATCATAGCCTTATCATCTTGGGTGAGCATCTCTGATAAAGCGCCAGCGCTTCGCGGTACGATCCCATTCCACTCTTCCACCTTCAAATTCTGCACTGCTGAATTTCCTTCGTAATCGGAAAAGAGATAAAACCAGCTCTCAGCGGTCATCCCTTCGGGCAAAACCCATTGGCCTAATTCCGTTCCGTTCAGAAAGCAAGCCACCTTTTGAGCCTCTAGGTTACAGTACACTTCTAACTGATGAGGCTTGCTCGAATACAGTGCTTGCACACTGCTTTTTTGTCCAACCACATCCTTAGACCCATCCATCTTGGAAAATACCGAGAGGCTACCGCGCTGAATCGAAATCATGAGGTAGCTAGAGGGTTCGTACACCTCATTCTCATTCGCATGGAGGAGCAGGCGCAGACGAGGAGCGTTCGCTAGTTGGAACTTACAGGAGAGCTTACAGGAATTGATCTTAGGCATTTCTATGGCCATCGCCGCCTTCCCTCGTGTTGCTAAGCCACCTTGTAGCACACCCCACTTCTTACGGTTCGGCACGTCTTGCCAGCGCTCTAGCGAGGTCACATCCCCTAGTAAATTCTCTCTCTCCACGAGCGTTTTCATCTCGTTCATATACTTCCGTTCTATTGTAATCGCACCTGCCCAACTCGTTTCCAACGCGATCGTCTCATCCGAGATACTGGCAACTCGCCCTACATAAGAGTCGCCCCGTGCCATCTTGATCTTCACCAATTCAGTACCCATAGTGCCAGCAGATGATTCGTGTAGCGGGTACGAAATCGTTTTTAGTTTTGCTAACGGCAGCGCCACTTCTTCGCCTAGACTCTCTGCTTTCCACAGTAAGGTATCTTCATCTAACAAGAGCGGTTGGCCTGAGAGCACGTCCCCATTTTCGAACGTCAAGGTTTGCCCACTCAGACAACCCATGAGGACAATTAAACACACTCTCCATAAGATCATACCACTAGTATTACCGAATTTACCGCGCGGTGAGAAGTCTAAAACTAGTGGATCGATAAGACCTGTAAAATATCCCGATTATTCAAGAAGGCCAAACGGGAACTCTCCAACAATCCCGGAAGCTCCTCTTCCCGTTGTTTTAATAAGAGTAACACCGGGAAAAAGCAGTCGTGATAATAATTAATGGCATGATCAATTATGTCCCCTCCCAGCGTCTCCGTGGGCCCCTTCATTCTAGGCCCAAAGCCAGTCAACCATTCATGTAGGAAGTCGCAAAATTGAGCGACGGCCAACTCGCGGTTACGCAATGCGGAATACGCCCCGAACACAGATACCACAAACACCCCTAGCCCCACCCAGTGGAGGTTTAAAAAGCCGAATAACCCTGCCAAGATCACCCCTAACAAGGAAAACTTAATCTTACGGCGAGCATTCCGATCAATATCGCTCAGCTCTTGCCTAAACATCTTTTTAACATCCAACTGCAACATCGCACCATGGATCTCACGGCGCACTTCCTCACGCTTAAGCACCAGTGGGATTTTAAGCTTACTCTCCTCTGAATCGAATTTTGGCAACTGCGAGGCCAGACCCTCGTGATGAAGCTTAAACTCTTTTTCGTGAAAGAGAATCGACTCCTTGATCACCCGGTAACAATTCCCCAGCTCCTCATGCAGCGTATCGGTCAGCATGCTCTCTAAGCGCTTATGGAAAACTTCTAGCGAAGCCCTTCGTTTGAAAATCGATTTTAAAAACGCCTTATTATTAAAGCTTAATCGTACATCTGCAATAATCTCCGTAGCTTTGCCTGAGAACACGGTGCCGATTCCATCCACTCGCTCACGCACTTTTCGCTCTAAGGTCACCCGGAGGTTGGCGAGATCATTATTCAGTTCAGCCGAAAAGGCCGTGGCCCGATCGAGCCAATAATGCTTCTCCCGCAAGGTGTCTTGGATCGCCTCCATGCTCCCCTCTAGCTCGGCAGAAAGAGGCTTCAACTCCTCCCACTTATCGCAGTTAATCGTATCTCCTTCTAGGAATGAGCGTACTTCTTCGATACTCTCCTCTCCGACATTCAGAGTAATCTCAATCGGATTCGAGGAGAGTTGAGAGAGCTTCTCTCCTAAATGCTTCTGCAATACACTCCAGTCACGCTCATCTAGCTGCTCGAGCTTGTTCAGTAATATGCAAATGCGTCCCTGGTGAGAATCCGCGTAGTGCTCGTAATAGCTCCACACTCGTCCAGCCCATGGATCTAAGGCATCAATGACTAAGATAATCCCATCGGCCTTATCTAAGGGAGGGATCTCAGGAAGCGGACCAATGAAGCTCTGCGTTTTGATCTCGGTAAAGCAGAGCTTTTTTAGAATCGGATACGTATAATAATTTGCCACCACTCCCGTGCCCTCACGAGCAAATTTCGGCTTATAGGTCGGGTGATGAATGCAGTAAAAGTCGATCTCATCATCCCGATCTGCGGGAAGCTCACTCACCTCACCAATCAAACTATTGACCAAAGGACGAACTCCGCTGTCGGGGTCTCCCACGATCGCAATCATAGACGGAGCGGCGAACTCACTGAGATGCTCAGAAAAATCTACCCCATGTGTACCAGACTTCTCTGCCAATTCCGTCAAGTGACCGAAATGTTCCACAATGCGGTCACGCATATCGTGAAAGGAGAGTTCAGTCATACAGAAAAAGGGTAAATACGGGGGACTAGCCCCCGATTGTAAAAAAGGGGTTTACCCTTGGTTCGCGTTCGCCTTCAGTCGGAGGGCGTTTAGCGCGATGAAACCAGAAGCATCATCTTGGTTGTAGGTTCCGCCCCCTTCCATTGTCGCCATCTCTTCACTGTAAAGGCTCAGAGGAGAACGACGTCCTGCCTGCATGATATTTCCTTTATAGAGCTTTAGTCGAACTTCGCCAGAAACCGTTTTCTGCGTGTCTGTGATCAGAGCCTGGATCGCTTCACGCTCAGGCGCGAACCAAAAACCATTGTAGATCAACTGAGCATACTTCGGCATGATCGAGTCACGAAGCGCTTGCGCCTCACGGTCGAGCACGAGAGTCTCTAGGTCACGGTGACCTTCCAGTAGGATTGCGCCACCTGGTGTCTCATAGATTCCGCGGGACTTCATTCCCACAAAGCGGTTCTCCACGAGGTCGATACGACCAATTCCGTGCTTACCACCCAGTGCATTCAGCACGCGCATGATTCCGTATGGAGTGAGCAAGGTGTAACCATCGCTCTCGCCCACCACTTGCACATCGTCGTATTGCTCGATGTACTGTGCAATTCCATCGACCTTTAGACCGATACAATTCCCTTTTTCAAAAAGCATTTGAATCAGCTCCGGCTTATCCGGTGCATCTTCTGGGGAGACGGAGAGCATGTACATGTCCTTGTCTCGTTCGCCCGTTGCGTCATACCATGGATCTTCCAGCGCACCGGCCTCAAAGGAAATATGCAGCAAGTTACGGTCTGTTGAATAAGGCTTCTTCATGCTCGCCTTAATTGGGATATTGTGCTTCTCCGCGTACTCGATCATTTCCGTACGTCCAGGGAAGGCGTCACGGAACTCTTGATCACGCCAAGGAGCGATACAGTTCACATTCGGAGCCAAAGCCGCGGCAGAAAGCTCGAATCGGATCTGGTCATTCCCTTTACCGGTCGCACCGTGCGCAATCGCATCAGCGCCTTCCTTGATCGCTACATCCATCATCCCCTTGGAGATACATGGACGCGCAATTGAAGTCCCTAGGAGGTAACGCCCCTCATACAACGCGTTCGCTTGGAACATTGGGAAGATGTAATCCTTTGCGAAATCTTCACGAAGATTATCGACGTAACACTTGGAGGCCCCAGTGAGGAGAGCTTTCTCCTCCAGGCCATCTAGTTCTTCGTCCTGCCCGATGTCGGCGCAATACGCGATTACTTCTGCGGAATAGTGCTCCTTGAGCCACTTAAGGATTACAGATGTGTCTAACCCTCCTGAATATGCTACTACGATTTTCATATACTTACCCCATCTCTAACAAAAATTTCCAGCCATTCAACACTCAAACCACGAATTCTTCTTGCTAAGAATCGAAGAAGTTTGTTTAACTAAACTTAAGTAATTATGGTTAAGTCGATATTCATCACCTGCGCTCTCGCCAGCTGCCTCGCTCTCGTCACTTCTTGTGGAAGCAGATCAGGAGGAGGATCCCTTTACGATCCAGGATATGGACCCTTTGATAAAGAAGGAAACTACTTAGAAAAAGAAGCCGACAAGCCCGCTCGCCAAAAGCGTCGCGCTGGATTCTCAGGCAAAAGCAAATCCATCGCCAAAACCGAACTCGTAAAAGAGAAGAAACCAGAGCCCCCGAAAAAAGAAACCGTTACCAAAAGCTCGAAACCAAGCTCCTCTTCCTCCTCCAGCTCTAAAAAGCCAGCCAAAACCACCTCCGTCAAAAAGCCTACAGCCAAACCGAAACCAAAACCTGTAGCCAAACCCAAGCCCGCTCCAAAGCCAAAAGCGAAGCCGACACCTAAGCCTAAGCCAAAAGCGAAGCCGGCTCCTAAACCCAAGCCAAAACCTAAGATTGTGGCGAAGCCTCAGAGCACCTTCCACCGTATCGTCAAAGGCGACACCCTCTACTCCATTTCACGCAAGTATGGCACCAGCACCTCAGCCATCCAAAAAGCCAACGGAATGCAAAGTACCACTATCCTCCTAGGCACAACTCTGAGGATTCCTAGATAAGCTCGGGGCTCATCCGTAGTTAAACCCTCTCTGAGATATGGGAGCCCTATCCTCGTCTTGGCGCAAAGAACAAAATCAGCCCTCTTTAACCAGTATAGCTCCTCGAACCTTACTTTTATCGATTCGCTTAGAAGACCTCTTACACGAAGCTCTTTTCCCCTTGTCGAGCTTCGACCTCGTTGACGCGTTCAAAGGCTTTCGTGAGTTGCTCATTAATAGCGATTGATAATCGCTATTAAATTTAGCCTCCTTGCTGTGACTCGAATAATTCCGCTCCCCTTAGTCTGGCAAGAAATTGATTAAAACTTACCGCAAGCATTTCTCACCTTACTTCTTACGCTCTATTTCTTAACGAGATTCATTACTGACGTGAAAAAAATCGTAGCGGAATCCATTATTTTAGACAATGATTCCATCTGGATGTCATTTTATTTAGCCCTAAAATCTAAATACTCCAAAACTCAATAATACATTGACAAGTATTGATTATAGTACATGTTAATCATACATGACTCTAATATTAAGAATTATAGTTAAATATGTTCTTCTTACGAATTTAACATATGGAATTATTGATGAAGATAATGACGGACTAAGCGATGTTTGGGAAGAGCTATTTAGCGCCCAATCCTTGTTGCCATCCGATGATAATGATGGAGATACATACAACAACCTGGAAGAGTGTATTGCAGGCACCGACCCTCTTGATGGCAAGTCTCGCCCGCTAATTAATCTTTTAGTTAATCAGAACCAACCCGACCTTTTTGAAATATCTTTCGACAGCTTGCGTGGAAAATTCTACGAACTTGAGCACTCACAAAACCTTTCAACCTTCAAGAATCTGGACCTCCGTTTCAATGGAAACAATTCCAAATTCCAATTATCGATTGATCGCAACTCAGAAGTGCGCTTCCGTAGCGCCTTTGTAGCATCTTTTTGGTCTGATATAGAAATAGGCCCCCTCGACAACTTATCCAATGACGCCAGATTCCCAAATTCTCCTAGCGGCATTATAAACCTTGACCAAGCTGCGGCGCCTTCATTTTTAGCCTCAGGCTATGGCGGTAATATTAAAGCTAATGTAGTAAGCCCAGCTAATGGAGACTACCGTTTTTACCTTTCCTCAGGCGGGCCGGCTCGTCTATACGTAGGAAATAGAATAAGAGCTGAAGTCTTTCTTACACAGGCAGGGTTAAGACCGGGAGATTGGGAGGTGTATGACACGCAACGCTCGATCCCGATCGCGCTTACAACAGACACCCCTTTTGACATCTCTATACGCTACCTATCCAGCATCTCGCTACAGCATGTAGAGTTAGCTTGGTCTGGCCCTGGTATCGAAGGAATCCAGAAGATCTCTCAAGAGAACCTAAGTTTTACCAACATATTAGCATCCAACACCGATATGGGAGCCGATGGCTCACTTGCCTTTTTCAAATTAAAAATAGCCGAAGAGGATCAGGACGGTGACGGCATGCCAGACTGGGAGGAATTCGCTCTATCCAAACATAAAAACATCTTATTCTTTGACGCCCAAACAACAAGCGGCATATCCGACAGTACAGTATTGAGCGATAGCCTCTTTCCCTCCACAGGCTCAGCCCCCCTTACCCCTGAGATTTCCCTTGTAGCCACTGATGCCGCTGCATTTGAAAACAACTTCCCGAGTACTACCGATGACGACGGAGCCTTTATCATGACGCGTACCGGCTCACAAGCCCCGCTCACAGTCAAAATATGCCTTCCTCCACTCACGACAACAGGAAGTACAGCCACTGTATGTGACGGCAATTGTTGCTCACTAGTAGGCAGTGCTGGTGATGAAAGCGCTGAACCGGCCGATTATCAAATTATAGACGAAGTAGGCAACGTAATTACCGATGAGGTTTTCTTTGAATTTGGAGAAATTCAAAAAAAATTCCGCGTCAAGGCCATCAATGACAGTATAAATGAATATCCTGAAACGCTCAACATAGCCGTTGAGAAATCAGATGATAACTCATACACATTATCGGAAGCCGTCAATGGTGCTTCTATTCAGATTTTTGACCTACCCGACAGTCAAGATAACCTCTCCGTGTTCACCGCGCCTTACTCAGAAGAAGATGGGGTAACCTCAGCGGCATCAGGATCAGTCACAGTTACTATTAATGGCCCACGCACTGAAATAAAAATTTGGACCGAATTCACAAACCTTGGATCTAACCTAAGTAATGCACACTTTCACAAAGCAAACATCGGCAATCTATCAGGAGACGTAGTTCACGGATTATCTGCTGAGACCATTGTCTCCATGACCCAAGAACAAGCTGACTTAGGGCTTCCGCTCACAGAGGGGGCACTCACCGCATACACATGGAGCCTGCTCGATTCAGCAGGAGCGATCTCAAGCGTTGACCTAACGACATCTAAACAAGTCCTCATTGATTCACTATTTCAACAAAACGGTGAAACTCCCCTATATTTTAATCTGCATACAGATAACAGACCAGGTGGCGAAATTTGGTCATTCTTTCAGTTATCTGAGGGCAGCATTGAAGACCCCGGTCAGGCAGCCCCTCCAGCTGAGATTAATTCAGCAGATTACCCACTACTTACAGGCGAACTACTAGAGGTCGACGTTCGGAGATTCCTCAATCAGGCAACCTTTGGGGCCACTGATGAGCACACCGCGTCACTGCTCAACACAATACATAGCAACAGGGAAACAAACAGTACTTACCACAGGCACCAAGCCTTTGAAAAATGGTTAGACGACCAAATTGACCCCGTAATTACACCGCAGAGTTATCTACTAGACTATATGCTAGCATCTAATTTTCAGCATTTCACTTTATCAGGTTTTTTTGACCCAAGCCGCAACGTCCATGGTAATGGAACAACCCCTGAACGCCCGGAGTGGCCCCATGTCATTAGAACTTCTGAGAAGCCCGAGCATTGGTACCTCAGCGCACCTTACCCAATTACCAAGAGCCAATTTTCTAATGCTAGTTCTAGCCCTAGGATCTTCAACCCTCACTTCGGCATCCAAAACATCCGAACAAGTTTCTGGCAACTTCACCTCAATGGACGTGACCAACTGAGACATAAGATGGGATTTGCACTACAACAAATTGTAGTCGCTAGTAATGCAGACCAATATATTGAAGAAAACTCTAATGGATCAATCAATTACCAAGATATGATTAATGCCTATGCCTTTACTCACTACCGAGATGTCTTAGGAACGGTAAACTACAGCCCTATCATGGGGCGTTGGCTATCTAGCATGCAGAACCAAAAGTCCATTGACCTAGATAACGACGGGCTCTTTGACACCTTTCCTGATGAAAACCTCGCTCGTGAAAATATGCAGCTCTTCAGTATTGGCCTATTTGATATATGGAGCGATGGAACACTCAAGCTCACGCCAGAAGGACTCCCAAAGCAAACCTATACTAATGAGGACATTAAGGCGTTCTCTAGAGTGATCACAGGACTTTCCCTTAGCAACTACAAACCCACTACAGCGATACCTACATGGGGGGGGGTAGAGTTTGAAGACTTCATACAGAATGACTTCTTTGCCTCGAGCGATAGGCGAGGGCACACATCACGAGGTTTTCTCTATCCCATGAAAATGTTTGGAGAATTTCATTCTTTAGGAATCAAAGAATTTGCAGGAACCACCATCAACAACACCAGTCTTACAGATCTTGATGAATTAGCTACCGCTGATTTCGAGCAAGCTTTAGACTGGCTAGCCGGCAAGCCCAACGATGGCAAGCCAGACTTTGATATGGTTAACAGCCACACCAGCACACCTGCATTCATCTCAAGATTACTCATTCAAAGATTCACTACATCAAACCCGTCGCGAGAATATTTGCACCGTGTAGCTACCGTATTTAAAAACTCGGAAGGTCATCTAGGTAATACTATCAAAGCTATATTACTAGACCCTGAAATACGTAATATCGACCTTAACGAAAAGATTTCCGGGCTCAAAAAGTCCCCTCTCGAGTCATTTATGCAAATGGCGCGCTCACTGGAAGCGAGAACGGGAATCCCCCTATCGGCACCGACTAATAATGACGTATATGAAGATGTTAATTCAGACTACAGTAACCCCGACATCTACTTAAGTAACTTTGGATACCCTGATAGCCAACTAGCTCTACATGAGCGAAATGTACGCTTCAGAAATACGGGCGCTCAGTCATCTGGACCTAGTGGCTTGCAGATGAATCACATGAATCAGGATACTGTCTTTAACTACTATTTACCAGATCACCAGCCAGCTGGAGTTATTGGAAATGCAGGATTATTATCTCCAGAGATGCAGATTTTGACAGAACCAAACTACGCTAGGAACGTAAATTACTTTAACAACGCCATCTATAATGAAAACGGCCTTGATGGTGAAATCATATGCTACAATGTATCTTTTCAGAGGGAGGTACTTGGCTCCACAGCTAATACTCACCGCGATCATATGAGACTACCTCTCGCCGAGCTGGCTAATGAATACTATCCAGTAGTTCAACCTGACAGCACTGCGGAAAGAACATCAGAGTCACTTGCTGACGAAGTTCTCATGGATGCTCTAGATCTACGTCTAACAAATGGCTTGTTTAAAATAAAATACCCTTACGATAAAGAAGACAACCTCCCGGATAATCCTCGTGAAATCATCATAGATCATATCACTGAGTCTTATGATAGCCCTTTCAATTCAAGTAACAGCAACGATGACCGTCTTAAAAAAATACAAGATGCTATCTACCTCCTTACTGCTTCCTCAGAATACCAAATTAAAAAATAATATTTAGCTATGTCAAAACACTCAAACTACTTATCACGCCGTCAGTTCCTTAAGGCGGGTACCTGCGGAGCTATGACCATTGGGCCGATGGTAAACACCATTGCCCAGCTCTCATTAATGAATTCTGCTAGTGCTCAAGGAGCCTATGATGCTAGCAAATACAAAGCTGTTGTCTGTATCTATCTCAATGGTGGCTGTGACGCAAACAGTGTGGTAATACCTAGAGCTGGACACACATCGGCGGAATCCTACGCCAGCGCTAGAGGAGTATTAGCTATTCCAAATGGCACTGTGCATGCCCAAAATAATGCATCAGGAAAAGATAGCACTATCCCCCTTTCAAGTAACGACAACCTCGGGCTAAACCCATTATTACCAAACATCGCTACGATGTTTGAGAATGAAGAATTAGCGTTCGTCACCAATGTGGGAACACTTGCAGAGCCTATAAATAAAAGTAACTTCAGCACAAAGAGCCTTCCTAAACAGTTATTTTCCCATAGTGACCAAACGACACAATGGATGTCCTCTATTGCTGATCAGCCCTATACCTCGGGGTGGGGAGCTCGTGTTGCTGAACTCTACAATGATACATGGAATCCAGAGAGTGAAGTATCTATGTTGATTACAGCCTCTGGTAATAATCGCTTTATGAATGGCGGCGCAATCAATCAATATACCATCACTAGCTCAGGCGCCATCACTCTAGAAAAAGCGAGTTCTGTGAGCTCGGCCAACTATACAAGTGATGCTGAGAGCTCACGCATCCGGGCGCTTGAGCAAATCATGCAATACAGTAAGGCTCACATCCTAGAAGAAGGATACAGCCATGTAGCCATAAATGCTAGAGAAAACGAAGAACGCATTAATGTCGCTAATGCAGCTGAAGGAGGTCTTAATCTCGATCAAAGTTTTGATGATGTATTCTCTAGCTACGGAGCTTCGGGAGATATTGCTGACGAACTCAAATCCGTATTAAGAATGATCGTGGGGAGAGAAGTTCTAGGTAATAACAACCAAATATTCTTTGTCGACATGGCTAGTTTTGATCATCACTCCAATGAAGAAGAGCGACTTAACCCAATGCTTAGAACTCTCGATAATTCTATCGCGGCATATAATCAGTGCTTAAAAGCTATTGCCGCTGCTGACCCAGAATTTTCTTATGATCAAGTCACTACATTCCAAGTTTCCGATTTTAACAGAACTCTCATTCCAAGCTTATCAGGAACTGATCACGCATGGGGAACTCATACTTTCATCTTCGGAGGAGCAGTAAAAGGGGGAGCGTTTTACGGAACATTTCCAGATCTAGGGGCAGGACTAACTGACTCTATACCAAACGACAACCGAGGAAGGTTTATACCAACAACGTCAGTTGATCAATATTCTGCCGTTATTGCCAAGTGGTTTGGCGTAACAGATATGGATATTATCTTCCCTAACCTCTACCGCTTTGATGACCCGTTTGACGCAGGCATGACAAACTTAGGGTTTCTCTAATCCATGAAAAAAATCTATCCGATATCTGCAATATTAATCATTGCTGCTATTCTAGCGCTATCTGTCTCACAACGTGACAGATGGCAAGACGATCATAAACCAAATCCGGCACCGGTAACCCCGCAGTCAGATTTCAAAGAACAGAATACAGTAAGCGGTTCAGACAAAAACACAAAAAACGCCGCGCAGCATACAGACGCATCAGACAAACCTGATCCAAATGACCCACGAGTAACGCACACCAAAGAAGGCTTCAACATCTACAACCCGTCCTTTAAACGAAGTCAACGTCTGACAGAAAACCTGAATACAGACGAAGCAATCGACGTTATCATTGACCTACTCTCATCTTATAGGTTTGTCTATAAGGAGAACCCTGTAGCACTCTCAAATGCATCTGTAGTCCATAATTTATTAGGGAGTAATTCAAAGAAGGTCATCTTTATGGATCGTCAAGTTCAAGCTATCGTTGATGGTAAACTTGTAGATCAATGGAGAACTCCATACTTCTTTCATGCCAAGTCTGGCACAGAGATGGAGATCCTATCAGCAGGTCCAGATCTCCAAATGTGGACTCAGGATGACATCACGAGTTACTAAGCTTTTACTAAACCGTTTGCTTAGTGTGGTTTTAATGAAGTTTTGGATGTAAGCCCTACGAGGCACAATAGCGTAGCCGCGAAAAACGCCCGTCCTAATAATGGGGGATGTCCCAAGGATCGTTAAAACTCTGAAGAGTAGATGTAGTGTTCAGTTAAGGGGTTAATCATTATGTGGTTGCCGGTTCAAGATTTTCTTTATC
>JALZUI010000026.1 GCA_023301545.1 Akkermansiaceae bacterium | reverse complement strand
CTCTATTATATAAGCAAAAAAGTAAGCGACCCTCTCAGGTTGCTTACTTTCAAATTTGGATCTAAAGTTAATTCGGATTAAAGCCTACGGAACTCAGTAGGACTATAGCCTGTCATCTTCTTGAAGAAACGTGAGAAGTAGTAAACGTCATTAATTCCAATATGTGGTCCGATATCGGATACTGGGAGATCTGTAACGAGAAGAAGGTGCTTAGCTCGTTCAATCTTCTTCTGGTGAATGAAGTTCATCGTGGACGTCTCTAGGTGCTCACGGAAGAGGCGATTAATTGTCGCCTGGCTGAGCTCAGAATAAGCCGCTATATCGGTAAGAGACGTGTCCTTCGATAGATTTTCCTTAATGTAATCGATAAGGAATTGAAGACGACGAGGAACATTTCCTTCTTCTTCTGTAGGAATAAGCATTTTCAATGAGAAAAACTCATAGAGGAAGAGACGAGACATCTGACGTGCCACTGGTAGCGGAGGGGTCTCTCGTTTGAAGACTCCTAGCGCGTAGTTAAAGAGGACTGCTAGGTTAGAGTCGTCAATATCATCGATAAGAGTTGGAGTACGCAACATCGGATGGTCAACGTTTTTACGCTGAGGAACATCTAGGTTCTCAGTATTATTCGCTGATCCTACATCGACCTTAAGTTCAACCTTTGGGTCGTGAGCAGGAATAACTTGAAGCGTTTTAAGGTAAAACGGTCTTAACTCATCAGGCTTGTAAGTAATATCGTGACCCCATGGTAGGAAAAGAAGGTTACCACGGCTGAATTCGTAAGTTTGGCCGTTAGCTTCTACTACACCGCTACCAGAAACACACCAACAGAAGAGTAGTGATTGCACATTCTTGTCTGCTACTACGGTAGGATCAACATGCTTAATAGCTTCTGCTTTTACGATTGTCGCATTTCCTAGCTGACTCTCACGCGAGACTCCGCCTGAGCGTGCATTCGTTGCCGCTTCTGAAGTTTTCTTTGTTTTTTTAGTTTCCATTTTGAAGTGATGTTTTAGCAACCCATGTCTAACTAATGAAATTTCGCTTTTCTAATCAAGAAAAAACTTATCTCGCAATTTATTTAGTTCAAATTTGCTATTTACAATATTCTACCACAGTAAATTCTTTTTCTTTCAATAAATCTCTCTTATTTTTGAACAGCGATTCAAATTCGGGGAAAAATGTATCCCCTTGATACTGTATGTGCACATGACTTACAATCAGTTTATACACAAAAGGTAAAAAAATCGAGTAGATTTCAGACCCTCCTATGATGAAAATGGGTTTTGCATCATTTGAGAGTACATTCAAATCATCAACAGAATGAATAACGGTCACTCCGTCATGCGTCCAACTTTCATCCCTGGTGAGTACAATATTACGTCTATTAGGGAGAGGCCGTCCGATCGAGTCAAAGGTCTTACGCCCCATAACTATCGTTGCCCCAGAGGTTGTTGCCTTAAAAAACTTAAGGTCTTCAGGCAGGTGCCATGGCAGGTCTCCATCATTCCCAATTAATCTATTAGGATCCATTGCAACTATTGCGGTAAGCTTAGGCATCATTTTATTAAACAGCTACCGACCCTTTTATCGGTGGGTGTGGGTTATAGTCGACGAGCTTAAAGTCTTCGTATTTAAAATCTAATAAGTCTGTCACTTCACTATTGATTTCCATGGTAGGAAGTTCTAACGGCTCGCGTGACAATTGCGTTTTCACTTGCTCCATATGGTTGTCGTAAATGTGTAAATCACCAAAGGTGTGGACGAATTCCCGAGCTTCATAACCACAAACTTGAGCTACCATCATTGTTAGTAAGGCGTAAGAGGCGATATTGAACGGAACACCCAAAAACAAATCAGCACTACGTTGGTAAAGCTGACAAGACAATCCTGGGCGTTCGCTGTCAGGGTCGCTGACATAAAATTGGAAGAGCAAGTGGCAAGGAGGTAATGCCATCTCAGGAACACAGGCTACATTCCATGAATTTACTAAGTGGCGACGAGAATATGGATTCGATTTCAAGTTAGCAACTAACTCTGTGATCTGATCCACCGATTCGCCATTCGCACTTGGCCAGGAACGCCACTGCTTACCATATACAGGCCCTAACTCTCCATCAGCGTCAGCCCATTCATCCCAGATACGTACTTTATTTTCCTTTAGGTAAGCAATATTAGTCTCGCCTTGTAAAAACCAGAGAAGCTCATGGATAACAGACTTCATGTGTAGTTTCTTAGTCGTCACACAGGGAAAGCCCTTACGTAAATCGTACCTGTTTTGGTAGCCGAAAACAGAAGTAGTGCCTGTCCCGGTTCGATCCTTACGTGATTCTCCATGTTCGAGAACATGTTTTGCCATATCAAGGTACTGTTTCATCTTAGATTAATAATCGTCTAAGAGAGAGTAACATTCAACGAGGAAATTCTAATTCTTCACTCTGGCACAGCCAGTTTAGTATACTCGGCCTTATGGTCTACATAAAACTCCCAGTTGAGGGGGCTTTCGTAATTGGAGTTTCCTTTTAACTTCCACTGAACTCTAACCTTATATGATGGCAAACGAAGCGGACGGATTGCTTGCCACTCCAAGCGATTGGTATCTTTGACAAACTTTGCGTCAACCTTCCCAAAACCACCTACACGCATGTAAACACTGTTTACATCTAGGTTTTCAACATTAGAGAGGTCAACACCAACCCAAGGTCGCCTATCAGAGGTACTCGTGTTGTGCGAGGGTTTTACGGGGTACTCTAGGTCAAAGGCCACACGCTTATTTCCGATGGAGAACTTCAGTGCTTCATCAAAAATACGAGGAGTGGTGCCAAGTACAACATAGCGTGGCAGTTCAAAGTTTGGGGTTTCGAGCGTAATCTTCCCTGGCTTAACTGTATACGCATAGTTCAAACCACCTTCACGTAATATCGGGAACATATCCTTAAGGTAAAAGCCTCCTGGGTATACGTAACTCTCGATCTCAGTCTTAAAACGCTTTTCTAGCTTTTCCTTTGAGCCACCAAATTCGGTTTTCATAAATTCCACGTAAGCTAATTCGCCTTGATTACGGGCACCCTTAACCTTTGATGGCAAAGGGTGTGATGCGGAGTGGCATGCTATTTCCATTCCATGTCGGCTCATAACACTGATCATTACATCACTAAGCGTCTTACCCCCTCCTCCGAGGAAATTGGTGTAGAGTCCTAATACAAATGGAAATTCATGTTTCTTAAGAACTGGAAAGGCGACCTCATACACAGAGCGCCAACCGTCATCGATTGTAATCATGACGTTTTGCGCAGGTAGCTCCCGCTTCCCCTGCTTCCATTCAATAAAATCAGACAGTGAAATCACATTCACCTCTAGATCTGCTAAATGTTGCATTTGTTGCGCAAAAGAGTCGGCCTGAATTCGCATCTCAGTGGCAGAAAGCGTTTCCGAGAAATCATGATAACAAAGAACACTAACTTCTGAACGCTTCGTGGCCACTAGTTGCGTGACTTCCTCTGTCTCACTAGAGCTTAGCTCTTCCTCTATCCCCTTGGGTAGAGTCACGGACCACGCTACCGAGCAAAAAAGTACCAGTGAAAATATGTAGCGTACAATCATCATATGAAGTATTAAAGAGGATCTTAGGCTCGGTCAAGCATGCGAGCCAAGAGAGGGCGAAGCTTCATCACCGTCTCAGCCTTACAGTCTTGTGGCTGTGTTAAGATCGAGGTATTGAGAACGGTAAACTCTGCTTGTTCAGAATTGACATCGAGCGCCGCGATCGCCTTCGCTAAGATTAACTTCGCGTTCGCAGTATTCTTTCCTAGGTACTCTAGAATTTCAGTAATGTCGACGTCATGGTCTTTCCAGCAGTCATAATCCGTAACCATTGACAACGAGGCATACGCCATCTCAGCTTCTCGAGCGAGCTTAGCCTCCGCCAGGTTTGTCATTCCTATAATGTCAAAGTTTTGTGAGCGATACATCTCACTCTCAGATTTAGTCGAAAAGGCAGGACCTTCCATATTAACATAGGTTCCGCCATTTTGACAAGGGAGGGAGAGCTCGCGAGTCGCCTTCTCCAAAGTCGTTCTAAGTAGCTCATTAGTAGGGTATCCAAACGGAACGTGAGCGACGATTCCATCACCGAAAAAGGTATGCTCCGTACGCGTGACTGTACGATCAAAATATTGGTCAGGAAGAACGATATGCATAGGAGCTAGCTCCTCCTTAAGGCTACCGACAGCGCCGACGCCGATCACCCAGCTCACACCCAGTGACTTCAGAGCCCAAAAATTCGCGCGATGGGGAATTTCGGACGGCAAGATTGTATGCCCCTTTCCATGTCGAGGGATAAAGTAAACCTGCTTTCCAGAGAGTTGCCCTCCCATAATAACAGCAGAAGGCTTACCAAAAGGAGTCTCGATATCGTACTCCTTAATATTTTCTATCCCTTCTAAACTGTAGAGGCCGCTTCCGCCGATGATTCCAATCGCTGACATATTCTATCCCTATGAGTAAATCGCAAGGATGACAACCTTAGAGACTAAAAACATACATCTAAAGTTGGCCTCCCCTTCTCTGCACCTTACTTAGCGACAAGAAGAGACTTCCCTGTCATCTCAACGGGCTGAGCAACGCCCAACATCGCAAGTAAGGTCGGTGACACATCACCAAGGATACCATCTTGGAGCGCTAACCCGTCAGAATCAGCGCCAACATAGATCGTGCTCACGGGGTATGTCGTGTGGGCGGTATGAGGCGATCCGTCAGGCTTAATCATTTCCTCACAATTTCCGTGATCCGCGGTAATTAAGACTTTCCCTCCAAGTTCTAGAACCAGATCCACAACTTGACCGACTGAGTTATCTATCGTCTCTACCGACTTACAAGCCGCTTCCACACTACCCGTATGCCCTACCATATCAGGGTTAGCGAAGTTGATAATCACGAGGTCGTAATTTGGAATTTTTTCAATTAAATCAGCGGTCAACTCTATCGCACTCATTTCTGGCTGCAGGTCATAGGTCGCCACTTTAGGAGAGCTCACCATGTGACGATCTTCTCCCTCATTTGGGGTTTCGTCACCTCCGTTGAAGAAATACGTTACGTGTGGATACTTCTCCGTTTCCGCAGCCCTAAGCTGAGTAAGCCCTGCCTTAGAAACCACCGTGCCTAAGGTATTAGGAATCACCTCAGGAGGGAACAGCACACCACACTCGTAGTTTTCATCATACTGAGTCATCGTAATGAACTCAACTTGCGGCGAGGGAGCGGTATCAAAACTAGAAAAACGGGCGCCTTGCAGAAAGGCGTCAGAAACTTGGCGCGCTCGGTCAGCGCGAAAGTTGTAGAAAAAGACCACGTCACCATCATTAATACGTTGCTCCTGATGGTGGCTGAAAATTAGAGGGTTAATAAATTCATCCGTTTCATCCTCAGTATATTTTTTCGCGACCGCTTCTGCAGGAGATAAATCGGAAGGCGCCCCTACCCCGCTCACGATGGCGTCCCAGGCCAGTTGGTTTCGTTCCCAACGCTTATCACGGTCCATCGCGTGATAACGACCTACCACCGTAGCAATTTTATCTGCTCCAACGCCACAGGCATCGAGCTCATTCTGAAGCTTTAGTAAATACCCCTCCCCACCTGTAGGAGAAGTGTCGCGACCATCAGTAATCGCGTGAATCATAATATCATCCACCCCAGCCGCTTTTGCGATCTTACAGATTTCTACCAAATGATCTTGGTGACTATGAACGCCCCCGTCAGAAACAAGACCTAGTAAGTGTAAGCGTTTCCCCTGCGCCTTGTTCATTGCTTCTATCAATGCAGGGTTATCCTTGAGCACATCATCAGCGATCGCTTTATTAATCTTCGTAAGCCCTTGGTACACAACCCGACCAGCACCTAAATTAAGGTGCCCTACCTCGGAGTTCCCCATTTGACCTGCAGGTAAGCCTACATCCATTCCAGAGGCTGAAAGTCGACCCTGAGGATAATTACTCAACAGTCGGTCATGAACCGGGGTGTTCGCTAGCAATACGGCATTTCCATCTTTCTGTGCTGTGGCCTCCCCTCCAGGATTATCTCCCCATCCATCACGTATAATTAAAACAACAGGCTTCTTACTCATAGATCTGCTATCTATAAGGCAAAATCAAAAACAGAAAAGCTCCGATCATAAAAAAATAGACTCTGACATACGTCAAAGTCTATTGCGAACTACTACCTCTATAATAGCTATCCTATTTGGCTAAGTAATTAATACTACCTATGAGCACGGATTGAAATTCTACATCCTTCCATTCAGAAGTATAGTGCCCTGGCGTGAAACCCATGACGCTCCCTTTTCCGTAATCATGCTCCCACAGTATTGCAGAACTAAGCGTCCCTC
>JALZUI010000025.1 GCA_023301545.1 Akkermansiaceae bacterium | reverse complement strand
AATTGAACGAGGAGAATTAAGGTGCCAACGACACCAAAGCTGAGTAAAACACCGATGCTACGGAGGGCATATTGATCAAGGAGAAGAATGAGGATAAGAGAGGCGGTGAGAGAGTTCCAGACACTAGCGCGCTGTCGCCAAATGATTCCGAGACTGTAGATCGTAATGATGAGCGCTGAACGGAGGGCCGGGGGCTCTGCTCCTGTGAGTAAGACATAGAGCCAGGCGATGATGAGAGAGGTCCCAAGAATTTCTAGAGAGCTGAGAGGAGTGAAGTAAAGAAGCCCCCAAACGATGGTGATGACTAGGCCCACATGCAGCCCGCTGACGACAAAAAGGTGCATGGCGCCCGCATCACGAAAGGAGTGGAGCTCGTCGCCCTGTGGATCAATACCCATAACAAGGGCAGGGATGACCCAAGTGGCGTCGGAATCTGTAGGGACCTTATAGAGTAGGCGCCTTAAGAGACCCTCTTGTAGCTGGTCACGGAGGCGGGCGTAGTGATAGCTCCAATGGGTGGAGTTGAGTACGTGGACGCTCTCTGCGGCAATCGCCCCCGTGAGTCCTTTTTTCGTGTTATAGGAGCTCCAGTCTAAGGCTCCAAAGTTCATAGATGTCTGGGTGGCGCTCAGACGACCTTGAAACTGGATATGCTGCCCCTCTGACAAAGGAGAGGGGGAGAAGAGAGTGTATCGCGAATTACGGGGAAGTGTCTGGGAGCTATGAGGAATCCGAACCAGGGGCGCGCGGATCTCCGCGATTACGCCTTTGGTGGATTGTTTTACCCCAAGCACGAGCGCTTTCTGGCAGGTGACTTCCATGCCGGAATGAGCAAACTGGGCGATAGTGCTTTGTCCGTGGAGGAGATTATAGTGTTTAGCCGAATGGAGGTTGAAGAGGCTAAGCCCTAGGAAAAAAGAAAAGAAGGCGAGCCAGGGGCGGGAGAGTCCGAGTAGAAGAAAAAGAGCGCCCGTAAACGCTCCGCTCCAATACTGCTGATTGGCAAAAAACAGGCCAGTAACGATCGCTAATAAGACGCTCAGCAGGGGAACTCGGAGGAGCACGAGCTGAGCGCGGTGTAGTACCGTTGCTGGATGAAGTTTAACCAATGGGCGGGGAAGCGATGGGAATTGGAGAAGAAAACGGTCGAATAGCGAAACGCTAAAAACAAAAATGAGAGGCCAAAGCCTCTCATAGTAGTTCTTAAAAGATGTAAGAAAGAAACTTACTTCTGGTAATGAACAGGTGAATCAGCAAGAGGAGCAAACACTGGAGCTGGACGGAGGCCAGGTGCAGGAGTCGTACCTGAGCAACATCCGCTGCACGATGATAGAAGAGAAGCGGCAAATGCGCTTACTACAATAGCGATGAAGCTGAATGTTTTCATAATATTGTGATGATTGTTGTTCTATTCAGCTAATTACTTAGCGAATACGAATGGCGCTGGTTTAACTGCACATTTACCGTCTGAACAACATGATTTGCTACACTCGCTTGAGCAAGATTTCGTGCAAGACTTAGTACAAGAAGCACCTTTGTAACATGAGCATGAAACGGAAAAGATTGAAGCAACAGCGATGAGAGGTAATAGTAATGATTTCATAAGTATTTATAGTATTCGTTCAAATTAGAGCAGAGGTCAATGAATTTTTTTAAGTGGAAGGAGTAAATGAGCCATGCTTCCTATTACGGAAACATGGCTTTAGCTATGAGGTTAGAGGTTACTTAGAACGTCCCGCGAACTGAGAAAGTCGCGTTGATTGGTGCGCCTACCGTGACTTGGTCATCAGTATGCGAGGTTGGGAAGTAGTCTGTATCGAAGAGGTTTTCGATATGAAGCCCAATGTTATAGTTATCATTTAGTTGGTAGGAGATTCCTGCATCTACGCGGACGTAGTCCGGGAGTGTGGCGTCGCTACTGTCGCTGTCTTGTGCAAGGGATTCGTCTTGGTATACGAGTCCGAGACCGAAGGAGAGCTTTTCATTGACCTGGTAGGTTCCCCAGATCGAGGCAGAGTGCTCAGGCGTTTCCCTTGGTCGGCTTCCGTTGGTGTTTTCTGCGTCAAGGTATGTGTAGCCAGCGTTGATTGAGAGCTTATCTGTGATATATCCTTTTAGGGCTACTTCGATGCCTTGGTTGGTGGATTCGTTACGCTCGCTTTCGCCAACATTATCATCATCGGCTTGTACGATGCTTTGCTCTAGGTCAAAGGCGGCTACGGTGAGGTAGAGATCAGAGGTGATATCCCATTTTACTCCCACTTCGATGTTGGTGAACTCATCTGGGTCAAAGTCGAGTTCGCTGGAGCTAATCGAAGCAAACTGCTCTCCACTATTAGGAAGGAAAGTTTGACTGTAACTAGCGTAGAGCGAAAGGTTCTCAACCGGCTTGTAGACAATGCCTAAACGTGGAGAGACTTCCGTATCGGTTTGGTCAAAGCTTGTTCCTCTGCGGTTATCATCTACATCAATATCGAAGCTATCAAAGCGCGCTCCGAGGATGACATTGAGTTGGTCGGTGAGTGCAATTTCGTCCTGGAGGAAGAAAGAGTAGGTTGTGATCGTGGCGGCGGTGTCATCATTAAGGTCCGTATTGAAATTATTGCTGACTTGGGCGCCGTTAATATTTGTTCCGACTCCGTTTCTCAGTGAGAAATTGCTGGCGGAAAAATCTTCGGTGTCCTCAGGCGGATCCCCATCAGGAGCGAAATTGGCATTGAAACGATCATTGTCGTTGGAGGTGTAGGTGAAGTCTGACCCAATAACGAGGGTGTGCGAGATCGCTCCCGTGTCGAATTCGCCGATAAGCTCGCCAGAAAGTTCCAGGCGGTCACGCTCGGTTGTATCACGGTATCCGTCGATCGTTACAGTATCGTTCGCTGCGTCAAAATCTGAAGGGAAAAAGTTCTGGTACAGTTTGTCGTAGCTTCCGAAGGAGGCTGTGGCGGTACCTTTCCACTCACTAGAAAATTCGTGATCGAAGGTTACTTTCGCAACATTGGCATCGATGTCAGAAATATTCAGCTCAGAGTCGCCGAAGACGACATCATCCAGTGAGCTCACAGGTCTGCCATTAGCAGTGGGGATTCCTCTGTCAATGAAACGCTCGTGGTTAATATGCTCGTAAGAGAAGGTTACGGAGGTGAAGTCGCTGATTTTGTGTGTGAGCGTTGGGTTAAAGCCGAACTCGTCACCATCAAAAAAATCACGGTGATTATTAAGATTGTTGTAATGCGCGTTTATACGGAGGGCCGTATCTTCATCAATGACCTGATTTACATCGATCGAGCCATTATAGGCCCCAAAGGTATCAATGTTAGCGTCGAAGTTGTAGAAATCGCCATCAAAAGAAGGCTTTTTGCTCGTACGATTAATGACTCCACCAGCACCACCTCGCCCGAAGGTGAGGGCGTTTGCACCTGTGAGAGTCTCTACCTGTTCTACGTTGTAAAGGGAACGGAAGTATTGAACATCGTCACGTAGTCCATCAACAAAAAATGCGGAGGTAGAACGAATACCACGGAAGACAACCGCATCACGGTGACCTTCCCCTTGAGTGTTGATCACACCAGGAGTGTAGTCTACTACGCCGCCAATGCTGTCGATCCCCTGAGCCTTGAGTTCTTCTTTGGTGATGATCGAGACGCTGGAAGGAACATCGATAACAGGAGTGTCTGTACGGAAAGCGTTTACGCTTTTTGTGCTAGCAGTCTCTTCATAGGATCCAAAGACGATCACGGCATCATCGTCCTGAGCCATTGCTAATGAAACAGAAAAAGTAAGGGGTATTAGTGCCCTTCTCATTGTTTTTGTGCGTGTTAATTTCATAGGTGCAAATTCCTTAATGATACAGCGTCTCATTATCAAGCTAAAACTGTATCTTTTATAAAATATTCCGAGTAGGCACAAAAAAGGAGCTCCCTTGGAGCTCCTTTTGATTTGATACAGACTAGGTTTTCTTAGCCAAAGATCGCCTTCAGGCGGGTACAAACTTCTTCCACATTCGCACGGGAATTGAAGGCTGAGATACGGAAGAACCCTTCGCCCGCCGCGCCAAAGCCTGAGCCTGGAGTGATTACGACTTGTGCATCTTGGAGCATCTTATCAAACATTCCCCAGCTATCGATCCCTTCTGGACAAGCTACCCATACGTAGGGAGCATTTACACCACCAAAGACCTGGAGGCCGATTTCGGTGCAAGTCTCACGGAGGAGGGTCGCATTACTCATGTAGTGCTCTACTAGGGCAGAGACTTGCGCCTTACCTGCGTCGGAGTAGATCGCTTCCGCGCCACGTTGGACAGGGTATGATGCGCCATTGAACTTAGTAGAGGTACGTCGTGACCAGAGTTGCTTCACGCTGATCTCTTCGCCCGCTGCAGTTGAGCCTTTAAGTTGGGAAGGAATCGCGATGTAACCACAACGTACGCCAGTGAATCCACCGTTTTTAGAAAACGAGCGGAATTCCATTGCGCACTCAAGCGCGCCGTCGATTTCGAAGATTGAGCGAGGGACGTCATCTTCTTGGATAAAGGCTTCGTAGGCGGCATCATAGAGGATGATCGCCTTATTTTTACGAGCGTAAGCAACCCATGCTTCGAGCTGTGCTCTAGTCGCAGAAGCTCCCGTAGGGTTATTAGGGTAACAAAGGTAAATGATGTCTACTTTTTCGTCCGGAATCGCTGGGACAAAATCGTTTTCGGCGGTACAAGGAAGGTACACGAGACCTTCGTAACGACCATCGGCATCACCATCGCCCGTATTACCGATCATGACATTGGTATCAACATAGACAGGATATACAGGATCAGTAATAGCGATCTTGTTACCTGGGCCAAAGATGTCGAGCACGTTGCCCGTGTCACACTTGGAACCATCGGAGATGAAGATGTCATCAGCCTCAATGCCTAGACCTTGGTAGCTATTTTTTACCACCGCTTCACGGAGGAAGTCGTAGCCTTGCTCAGGTCCGTACCCACGGAAGGTGTCGCGGTTACCGAGCTCGTCAACCGCCTTGTGCATCGCCTCGCGCACTGCATCAGGGAGCGGCTCGGTGACATCACCGATTCCACATTTGATGATTTTAGACGCTGCCTCTGCGTTACTCTCGGTGAACTCACGGACGCGTCGTCCGATTTCTGGGAAGAGGTATCCTGCCTTTAGCTTAAGAAAATTTTCATTAATACGTGCCATGAAGGACTGGTAAAACGATTTCCACCGCTCGTCAAAATAAAAAGGGACATTACACCGCTTACTGCGACATATTGATGAGTACTTTTACTACGCGGTTTAATTATATTATGCCCGCAATTGTGGAGCCTGCAGCTTGCTTTATAAGCTTATTCTCTGGATAGGGAGAGAAAGAAGCCTACAGATCATTAAACTAGGTCGGTAAGGTGCTCACCCCAGCACACACGAGGCGGCTTATGCCGAGGAAGGTAGCTTCGGCCAAGTTTTTCTTCTTGATGTCATGATAAAAGACGCCCCAGTCGCGTTTAATATCAATACCATCACATTTGACGAATTTTAACTCTCCAGACTCTAGCTCGCGCCGGGCTACCCATGGGGCGACAATTCCCACGCCCAAACCTATTTTAGCCATTTCCTTTATGGCTTCCATATCATCTAAATTCATAGATACACGAAGCTTGATCCCGAGCCTTTCTACCTGCTCCCTAATCAAGCGGTATGTCTCACTAGACTTTCCGTATACCAAAAAGTCATCCTGCGAAAGCCCTTCAGATGGGATCTTAGTGGCACTAGCCCAGGGATGGGCGGAGGAGATCACGAGACCCATTTCATCACTAAATAATCGTTCATACTCACACCAGCTGGGATGCTTAGTTTTCATCCCGAATGCGTAATCAATTTCGGCCGCATTCAGCTTTTCGATAAGGGTGGCGGAATCCCCAGTTTCCACGACGACTTCACAACGAGGAAAGCACTCCCGAAACTCTCTTAAAATCGCAGGTAATAGATATTTCACCATCGAGTGAGTGGCGCCAATACGAATCCGCCCCTGACTCCACTGTTTGAGGTTTGTCAGTTCTTGTTGAGCTACATCCAACTCGTGGATCACCTTTCGGCAACGGGCGAGGTAGATATTACCGTCTTGAGTAATAGAAAGCCGTTTTCCTGCACGCTCGATAAGACATACTCCTAACTGCTCTTCTAAGCTCTTAATAGAGTGTGAAATGGCAGATTGGGTCAGGTTCATCAGTTGCGCGGCCTTAGTAAAGCTGCTTGTCTCAGCAACAGAAACGAAGGCGCGCACCTGTCGCATATTAGGGTAAAGGCTCATGATGGGTATGAATGAAATTAAAGCATGTCATGTGCCAATATTAATGTGGCACATGACATGCTCTATTAGGGTAACTCCTGACCATGCCTGCACTAACTAACCAAAACGCCTTAAAGCTTGGATATGTTCCCCTCATAGATAGCGCTCCTATACTAGTTGCAGAACATCTTGGGTATTTTGAAGAAGCTGGCGTTGAAGTCTCTCTTAGTGAGGAAGTAGGTTGGGCAACGGTGCGAGATAAGCTCATCCATGGGGAGCTAGATGCCGCCTCCACCTTAATAGGGTTACCGTACGCTCTTCATAATGGGGTGGGGTGTTATGAAACTAAGATGTCCATTCCTCTGATTATTAGTGCCAATGGTAATGTGATCTCTCTGACTAAAGAGATTTCTAAAGAGCAACTCAATAACGATGATGAAGTCTCTAGAATTCTCAATGAGAGAGCTGCTAAATACAACCGTAAATGGACCTTTGCGACGGTGAGCCGTTACTCCGCGCATCTTATTCTCCTCTTCCAATGGCTGAATAAATACCTGAAGAACCATATCGCAGAAATCGAGCTCGTCTTCATCCCCCCTCAATTAGCTCCTGATTTACTAGCCCAAGGCATGATCGACGGGTTTTGTACGGGAGAGCCATGGGGTTCACTTTCAGAAAAGACGGGTGCTGGACACATCGTGGCAACATCCTATGATTGTAGCGCCAGTCACCCAGAAAAAGTACTGAGTGTACCTCAGAGAACTCTCCAACACCAAGAAGGAAACGTAGTGGCAATGGGGAATGCCATACAGAAAGCCTGCGCTTTCTGTAATGCTCCCGAAAACATCGATACACTAGCAGAAATCTTATCTCAGAGACCAGCACTCAAGGCGTCCCCGGATGACATTAAAGAATGCCTCACTAAGCGATATGCCAACTCCTGCGGGAAGTTGCACCCTTTGCATAAGTTTTCTGGAGAAGATATAAATAATCCGAGCGCAGAAAAAGAAAAATGGGTGCTCCAGGGATTAAAAGAAGCCGGACTGTTCAGAAAGAAAATCATAGATACAGGGCAAATCATGAACCCTGATTTATTATTCAAATAAGACCACTTCTTAGAACTACTGAGGCATTAGCCCTATCCCCGAGGCTTGGTGAAAAACCTCTATTCCTTCACCCCTTACTGAGGGCTACCGCACCTGTTTTGTAGCTGGGTTGAAACGAAAATGGATCGAAATCGGCAGGAGTTAGCTGGTTCGATAGACGGTCGTGCATTGGTAGAAAGAGGTGGCCTGGCGATACGGATGGCGCAAGGTAAGCACGGACTCTAATCTTGCCTCTTTTACTGGAAACGGTGACCCACTGGAAATGAGCGATCTCTAGCTCTTTGGCATCGAGGGGGTTTATTTCGATATAGGGATCAGAGGGGGAGAGTTGTTGTAGGATCTTGGATGAACGGGTGCGGGTTTGGGTATGCCACTGGCTAGATGAGCCTCTTCCTGTATTAAGGTAGAATGGGAATTCCGAGCAAGGGAGCTCTTTTACTTCCGTCGGGGGCGAGAAATGAAAAATCGCTTTTTGGGAAGGGGTGAAAAACTTGAAATCAGTAAAGAGCCTTTTTTCTGGCTCTTCGTTAGTGGAGCCTTCTGGATAAGGCCATTGAATACCGGCTTGATCTTCAAGGTGTTGGTATCCAGTAATCCCCGTGATGTCACAGGGCGTGTCTTTGGTGCAATCTCTGAGCATGTGAAAGACGGCTTCAGGTGAAGTCCATTTCGCAAAAAGGTCTGCGCATCCCCAAGCATGGCTCAGGAGCTGAATGATTTTAAAGTCAGCAAGCGCAACCCCTGGCGCGGTTTTTACGGGGCGGATAGTTGAAATTCTACGTTCGGAGTTAATGAAGCACCCCGTTTTTTCTCCCCAACCAGCTGCGGGAAGAATTAAGTCGGCGACTTGGGCTGTTTCGGTATCCTCGTACATGTCTTGGACGACCAAAAACTCGAGCTTTTCCCTGACTTCTTTAAAGCAGTTTTGATTGATCCAGCTGTGCGCGGGGTTTGTTGCGATGACCCAGAGGGCTTTAATTTCACCGTTTAGAATACCTTCGATGATTTCATGATAGGGCTTTCCTAATTCTGTTGGAATGCGGTCAGCAGGGATGCCTGTGTGCTGAGAAATTTTCTCTCGGTGTTCTCCCTTTGAGAAGTCGTGGCCACCTAATAAATTGGTTGTATTGGAGAAGAGTCTCGACCCCATGGCATTACACTGACCGGTGATAGAGTTTGCGCCTGTTCCAGGTTTTCCGATGTTTCCAGTCATCAAGGAGAGGTTAATAATTGCTTGAGCAGTGCGGACTCCTTGGTGGGACTGATTAACGCCCATCGTCCACCAGAGAGAGGTTTTTTTCTGAGCGATCGCAGTTGCCAAATCGATGATGTCCTCGGGAGAGATTCCTGAGAGCTCGGAAGTTGTTTCCAAGTCGTATGTTGAAACAAAGGTTCGGTATTCTTCCCACCTTTCGGTATGCTTATTTAGAAACTCATTATCGCATAAGTTGTTAGTGAAGAGGTAGTGAGCGATGCCATAAAACAAGGCTTGGTCTGACTTAGGCTTCAGAGGGTAATGGTGAGTAGCGCACTGTGCGGTCTCCGTATTACGTGGGTCGATCACGGATATACGAGGGGAGTTTTTATTCCGTAAGACCCGCTGCCACATGATAGGGTGGGCTATACATGGGTTTGCGCCAATGAAGACAAGGTGTTCGGATTCCTCAAAGTCTGCATAGGTATAGGGAGGGGCATCAAACCCAAATGATTGTTTATAAGCTACGACTGACGTGGCCATACATTGTCTGGTATTACCGTCACAATGGAGTCCTCCCATGCCGGACTTAAAGAAGCTCCCGATGAAGGCCATTTCTTCGAATGGAATCTGCCCTGTCGAAAGGAATGCGACCGAATGATCCCCATGGTTCTTTTGGATTTCTTTGATCCGATCACAAAAGGTATCTGCGGCGGTCGCCCAGTCGATAGGTTTTCCATGGAGAAGGGGGGTTTTGGCTCGGTTTGGAGCATCCAATACGGCAAGCGCCTCCCATCCCTTAGGGCAGGCCATTCCTAAGTTTACAGGATAATGGGGGGTTGGGGTCAGGTTTTGCGCCCCATCTTCTCCCAAATGCATGGTAAGAGAACATCCTGTAGAACAGAAACCACAGATCGATTGAGTGGTAGATTGGGTCACTCCTTGGGCGGCCGGGAGATTGCCTAAGCTACCGCTTTGTTGTGCCAGTTCTGCAGTCAGAGGGCCTGTTTTTTTGAAGAGAGTGGCCTCTTCTTTGGCCAATGCTAGAGGGTCTTTTAGGCTAGGGATTCTTGGGAGATGGCTCATAGGGGAGGGAGTTAAATATTTCCAGTCATTTTAGGGGAGTGAACGGACCTAAAGTATAATGCGCGTGAGAGTAATTCTCCTCCAATGAGAAGACATAATGCGAGAGGTGGAGATAAGAGGGCAACAAGAGGCGCCCCTAGACCTAAGAGTAGTCTGGATAGGGTGACTTTACGGAGAGGGTGCCAGAGGAGGCGTGCTCGATGTAAGGACGGCGACCACGGAGATGATTTCTTACTCCTCATCACGGGAAGGAGAGTGAGGAGGTCTGTGATCAATGGGATGAGACAGAGTAGCAGGAAGGACGAACCAAGAGCCATTCCGATAAAGGCGAATACGGTGCCAAAGAAGGCTGGGGTGGTCCATCTGTAGTGCCAGTTTTCGCGTTTTGTATCATGGTAGATCATCACGCTAGTGTAGACCGCTGCCAGCCCAATGACCCAGAGGCTTACGCTGAGAGGGAAATCCACTGCCGAGGGGATGAATGCCGTCCACTGGTCAGGGAGGAGGTGCATGCCCACAAAGATCATCACGAGTGGAGCAAAGAGTGAAAAGGCAAGAATCTCTCTACTTAACCAAGAGGTCTTGAGTCCGAGGAAAAATCTCCAAGCGCCTAAGGGACGGCCTAAGTGTAAAATACTGCAGCTGAGCCCGATAAAGAATAAGGAACTTCCGATTAATCCTAGCGTAATAGGATTTGTCAAAGTCGCTGCGAGCAAGGTTCCTCCCCCTGCTTGAGTTAGCATCAGCATAAAGACGAGCGGAAGGTGCGCAGGGGCGAGGGAAAGTTTTTCTTGGTCTACAGGCTTTGCGGTATCAGGAACCTTTCTGCCGATGTATTGAGTAGTGGGGAGAGTAATGTTAGGGAGGGGTGCTCCTTTAATAAACTCGCGCTTGTTTTCTAATTCGGGACGAATTTCAGACGTGTTGACGGTGATTATTTTGATCGCTTCATTAGGGCAGGCTTGCACGCATGCTGGAGCTTCTCCTACTTCTAATCGCTGAGAACACATGTCACACTTCCTTACAATACCTAATCGAGAAGAGTATTTAGGGACGTCATAAGGGCACTTTAGGGAGCAGTATTCACAACCAATACATTGATCATCTAAGTGTCGGACAATGCCCGTGGTTTCATCCTTTTCATAGGCTTTTACAGGGCATCCGTGCATGCATTGAGGGTCTAAACAATGGTGGCATGCGCTCGTGACTGTTTGTTGCCATCCTGGATCATCGTCTCCTCCGAGGATTAACCCGACATCTCTCCACGCTTCTTTTTCCTCTAGTCCATTCAGACTGTGACACGCAACAACACAGGCCTTACAAGATGTGCATTTGTCCAATTCTACTTGGAAGGCATATTGCTCTCCCTTCAGAGGCTTTTCTAAGGGGATGAGGTGTTGATAGAGATCAGTCCTCAGGGTTCCTGAGTCTATCTTGTCTGCAATCTCGTCCACCGCGCTGTAGAGAGTCTTCTGATCTTTGATTAAACTGTCGATTAGAGTTTCTGTTTGCATCGGAGGGGAGGGGTAGGTGAAGGAAAAGGAGGCGCTGGGCTTAAACCATGTCCTTTAGTTGTTCCGGAGTATGTCTACGGGTAAAGTGGGCAAAGCTTTCCTCCGCATCTCTGTTCTCTTTGTATGCGTTTAAGAGTCTTTCGACTAAGGGGGGAACATCTGTAAACGGGATTTGCTTAAATACTTCTTGAGCCATGAACTGGTCGTCATCTGTTCCGCCACCTAAGACAATATTGTACCCGTCGGTTGATTCTCCCGCTTCATTTTTTACTTTTACCCCTTGCATCCCAATGTCTCCGATGTAGTGCTGAGCACAAGAGTGAGGGCATCCTGTGAGGTGAATATTGACTGGTTGGTCTAAGGAAATTTTTCTATCTAGAATACGGCCTAATTCTATCGCTTGCCCCTTCGTGTTTGATTGCGCGAACTTACAACCTGTGCTTCCGGTACAAGCGATTAAGCCACCAGAAACAGCAGTTTGTTCGTATTGAAATCCAGCCTTTTTAAGTTCGGCTAAGAAGGGCGCAAGTTGTGCGTCTGAAACATGAGGAACAATCAAGTTTTGCCAAACCGTGAGGCGGACTTTCCCCTTGGCATATTTGTCCACGAGATCGGAGAGCGTGTGCATGTCTTTCGTGACTATTCTACCGACTGGCACTACAATCCCGACGTAATTGTCGCCATCGCTCTGCTTATGCACTCCAATGTGTCCGTGTTTCACCTTAGGCTGAGAGATGATACAGCTTTCTACAGGGTAGTAAAAGAGGGGTGTATTTAGCTTTTTCTCTGTTTCAGTAAGCATCTTTTCGACACCCCACTTATCGACTAAATACTTAAGGCGGGCTTTCTTACGGCTTGTGCGGTCACCGTTTTCGACGAAAACTCGAATCAAGGCGGCCGCAAACGGAATCATCTCCGAAGGCTTCAATAAGACGCCGCAATCACTCGCAAACTGCTTATGCCCTGTGATACCACAGAGTTGAACGCGGAAATATACGCCAGGTTCAATGCCATCAAAATTTTCTCCAACCTTACATGCATAGAAACCAATATCATTCGTATCTGTGCAAACTGAGACAGCGCCACCGGAGTCAAAGGAGATATTGAACTTACGAGGTAAGCCGAAGAGGTCCCGGTTGTTCAATATATGATGATGCATACTACGAGCGTAAGGCATGACATCAATAAATTCGTGAGTATCGAACCCAGTGGTCGGAGTGGCTGTGATATTACGAATGTTGTCTGCCCCCGCTCCCTTCGACGTGAGGCCTATATCCGTGAGCTTTTGGAAGACATTCGTGACGTTTCCAGGCATAATTTCGCGAATCTGGAAGTTGTTACGCGTAGTGACATCACAATATCCACCACCCCAATCATCTGCCATTTCTGCAATCCCTCTTAATTGGAGCGTATTTAGTTCTCCGCCCGCAATGCGCATCCGGCACATGTAAGAATCCTGTGCAGGGCTCACATGAAACATTCCATAAAACTTGAAGCGGAAGACATCGCCGCCTTTAGCAAATTCCTTGTCAGCATCTGCTTGTAGCATGCTATCCCAACAATCTAGGCCATTTAATTCATGTTTGATGGTCTCTTCCTTACAAAGGTCTTCGATCTCTGTTCCGTAGACGGTCTCTGGGCCTGCAGCAGCGGCGTCGCCAGTGAATTTCCCATCCTCCGTTTTACCCAGAAAACCAGGAGAGTTTATTCCATCAAGTAAGCCTTGAAGGTAACCTTTCTGTGTGTCGTTGAAACTATCTTCCATACATACAAAATAGCATGACGAATGCCAAGGGCTGACGGAGTGCATGAATGTTTTTCATGCACTAGATGTGATAGTTAAGGGGTGGTGAAATCTCAAGGAGTTGACTTGAGCGCAATTTCAGTCACCTAAGTAAATCTAGGTCTTATAGGGAAGAGGTTTTCGAAAGGGGCTCTCTATTTGAATGAGTAGCCGTATTAAGAGATTTCGCTCATATCTCACTAGGCTTTGAATGGTTTAAATAAATTTAATTCATGTTTTTGATGAATTTTAATTTTATTAGAGATTCCAGATTGGCACGCCTTAAGCTGTAGGATGATACGTCATGCAACATAAAATCATTACTCTATCTGCGGTCGCGGCATTTACAGCAAGTTCACATGCCGGCGAAAGTTTCATCCCTACTGATGAATCAAGTCTATCTATTTTACCATTCCCACAAGCGGCTATACAAGGGGTCAATTTCCTTGATGGCGTGAATGACTGGGCGGTACGCCCTACGTTGGACGCAAGGCTCCGTTACGAGTTTCGTGATCAGCAAGGTCTTCAATCTTCTAATGCCTTAACAACCAGATTAAGACCCGGGTTGAAGACGAAAAAGTACGGTGGGTTCAGTCTTTTTGCAGAAGGGGAGTTTTCCTACGCCTTAGTAGATGATTTCCGCAGTACTCCTACTCGCACTGCAGTTGCTGACCCATTCGAACCGGGTCATACAGTCATTGCTGATCCGGAGACGGAAGAGCTTAACCAAGCTTACCTTGCGTATGAAGGTTACGGATTTAGCGCTAAGGTCGGACGCCAACGCATTAACTTAGACGACCAGCAATTCGTAGGTGGAGTGGCATGGCGTAATAACGAACAAACCTATGATGGGGTCACCGTTGGATACAAAAACGACGTTGTAGATCTCTACTACGGTTACGTTTCACAGGTTAATCGAATTTTTGGTAGTGATGCTAACGGTCAGCTAGGTGAATTAGAAGGAGATGCGCATCTGATTAATGCCAAATTCAATTTAGGTTCACATAAACTAGGTGCTTATGCTTACCTGTTCGATTTCTCAGACCAAGGGGACTTCGCTAGTTCTAATACCTATGGTTCTTTCGCGACTCTTAAAGCGGGGGCTGGATCTCTTTACTTAGAAGGAGCGGTGCAGACTGAAGCCGGGGATAAAGATAGCTACACCGACTATTATGGACACGTTAAATACTCCCAGAAGGTTGCCGGGATCGCAGGGTCTGCGGGATTGGTCTTTCAAGGGGCAGATTTCGTAACTCCTTTACAAACCGCCCACAAATTCAATGGGTTTGCTGATGCCTTCTTAGGTAGTCAATTAGGTTTAGTAGATTGGGATGGAATCGCAGACTTCTATGTATCTGCAGTGAAAGCAGGTCTCCCTGGTGGAATCAAAGCGGTAGGTGCATTACACTACTTCATGGATGAAGACTTTAGTGAAACCTACGGATGGGAAGCGGATGCAGTGCTTATTAAGCCTATTAATGAGAACCTCACCGTTTTAGCTAAGTTTGCCTACTACTTTGGCAACAACGATAATGACAGTAGCTTTGGCAGAGCCAGTGCTGATATCGCACAGGCTTCTGTTCAGTTAGACTATAAGTTCTAATTTTTTCTTAATTCAATTACCCCCCAAATATAAAAATGAAATTACTATTAAAATCAACGTTGGCGCTTTTTGCCACAACTAGCCTAGTACAGGCAGAAACCTTAGAAGTCGAAAAAGATGAGCTAAAGCTAGGCTTTATTAAGCTAACAGACTGCGCTCCTCTTGTTATTGCTAAAGAGAAAGGCTATTTCGAGGAGGAAGGTCTTCAGGTAAAAGTGATTGCGCAACCAAACTGGAAGCAATTATTAGATAACGTCATCAATGGCGAGTTAGATGGAGCGCACATGCTATCGGGTCAGCCAATTGCGGCGACGATCGGCTTTGGTACCAAAGCTCACATTGTGACTCCTTATACCTTAGACTTGAATGGTAACGGGATTACGGTTTCAAACGCGATTTGGGAGCAAATGCAGGAGAATGACGAGTCACTTCAGTCTGATACTCCACCGCATCCAATTTCTGCAGCATCTCTGAAGCCGATTGTAGATGAGGCTAAAGAAGACGGCAAAAAGCTTCCGATGGGAATGGTCTTCCCGGTCTCGACTCATAACTACGAGATGAGATACTGGCTGGCAGCTGCTGGAATTAATCCAGGGATGTATACTTCAACTGACCTGAAGGGGTTCACTGACGGAGATATTGAATTATCGACTACTCCTCCACCTCAAATGCCTTCGACATTGGAGTCAGGAAAGAATGTGGCGTATTGTGTAGGAGAGCCATGGAACCAACAAGCAGTATCTAAAGGGATCGGAGTTCCTGTGATCACGAACTATGATATCTGGAAAAATAATCCGGAAAAGGTTTTTGGAATCACAAAGGCCTGGGCTGATGAAAATCCAAATACCCTCATCGCGCTGACAAAAGCACTGATCAAGGCTGGTAAATGGCTAGATGAGACCGAAGATGGCAAGTTAGTAAACAGAGCTGAAGCGTGCCGTATTCTCTCACAACCTAACTACGTTGGAGCAGACTTTGACATTATCAATAACTCGATGAGTGGGCACTTCTACTTCCAACAGACCGACAAGCGTGAGATGCTTGATTTTAACGTCTTCTTCAAGTACCATGCAACGTATCCACACTTTTCGGATGGAGTCTGGTTCTTGACGCAAATGCGTCGCTGGGGGCAAATCACAGAGGCTAAACCAGCGTCTTGGTACCACGAAACGGCTAAGAGTGTTTACTTACCAGACGTCTACCGTAAGGCTGCGGACATGCTTGTTGAGGAAGGAGTGCTTGAGGCTTCAGACTTCCCAGCTCCTGAGTATGATGGGTACAAGGCTCCTACTTCAGACTTCATTGATGGAGTTACCTATGATGGGAAGAAGCCAATTGCTTACCTAAATGCCCACGCAATAGGGAATAAAGATACTGCAGAGTAAGAAAAAATTTGTAATAATCCATAGCAAAGTAAAAGTAGCTGGAGAAATTCAGCTACTTTTTATTTACAGGAGAGCATATTTTTATGAACGACCTTATTTCACCTACTGATGCATGTACTCTAATACATGATCGCCTCTCGGTCTTGCCGACCGAGGAGATTCCACGTGCTTCATTATGTGGTCGTGTTTTATCTGCTGCAATATTAGCTGATCGAGATTACCCCCCGTATGATCGGGTAACCATGGATGGAGTGGCGTTATCCTACAGAGAAGGGCAAAGTAAGTATCGACTCAGTAAAACGGTAGAAGCGGGTCAGCCAGAGGTTCAAATTGAAGATGTGGATACCGCATTTCGCATCAATACGGGAGGCGTCCTACCTGTGGGTTGTGATACAGTCGTGCCCGTAGAGGAGTTAACCTTTAGTGGGGAATATGTGATTTTGGAGGCTCCTGAAAAGATAAAGAGGGGACAGTTTATACACCGAAAGGGGGACGATACTCTGGCGGGACAAGAGGTTTTACCAATCGGGACTCTGGTAGACTCTAGCGTTATGCTCCTGCTAGCGTCATTGGGAGTCGCATCGACATCTGTATATAGAGCTCCTAGGGTGGCCTTGTTGACAACAGGGGCGGAAGTAGTTGCTCCAGAAGCTCGCCCATTACCGCACCAAATCAGGCAATCACATATGACGGCGATTTCTACAGCGTTAGACAAACTGGGGGTGAGCTCCTTAGTTCATGAACACGTCGCTGACAGTAGAGAGAGCTTTCAATGCTTTTTCGACACCCACCTTAGCGAAGTCGATGTGATTATTACCTGCGGAGCCATTTCAAGAGGGACGACGGATTACTTGCGAGAAGTGATTTCGTCCTATGCGGGAGACCCGGTATTTCATGGAGTGACGCAACGCCCAGGGAAGCCATTCGCATTTTGGAACAGTCCCGTTCCTATTTTTTCTCTCCCCGGGAACGCTCTCTCAGCCTTGATCTGTTTTCACCATTATGTGCAGCCCGCCCTGCGTAAAATGATGGGGGATCATTCCCTGAGTAAGAGAATGGTACAAGTCCTAGGAGACATACCTGCTCATCATTTTGTATTACATATTCCCGCTCGATTAGAAGATGGGGGAACTGTTCAGCTTTTAGCGACAAGTAATTCAGGGGATTTCGTTTCAATGGTTGGGAGTCAAGGGTATGTGACGATTCCTCCTGATCATAAAAGCAATAATCTCGTCGAATTTGCATCTTGGCTTTAAAAATGCTAAGGTATTCGTATACAACAAGGGATAATGTCTAATTTCACACACATAGATGAAGCGGGAAGGCCGAGAATGGTAGATATCGGCGGCAAAAGTGTTTCTGAACGAGTCGCAGTGGCGAGCTGTAAGGTTATTCTAGGGTCTGACCTGATTGCTCAAATGGTTGATGGGGATTTGGTTACCAAAAAAGGGTCCGTGATTCAAACCGCTACTATTGCGGGAATTATGGGGACTAAAAAGACCTCGGAGTTGATCCCAATGTGCCACCCTCTCTCTCTCAGCCACGCTTCTATTAAAGTGCTGCCTAACGATGCGGAGTCTCTTAAGATAGAGTGCACCTGTAAAATCGAAGGGAAGACGGGAGTGGAAATGGAAGCCATACAAGGAGCTTCAACCGCCGCGTTGACGCTCTATGATATGTGTAAATCACAGAATCCTGGCATTACTATTACCGACCTAAAGTTAGAGAAGAAAACAGGAGGTAAATCCGACTTTCAAACCTCTTAATCCGGAATCGAATGATCAAGGGGTTATTACTTACAGGTGGTCTCAGTCAGCGGATGGGGCAGCCTAAGCAATTGCTGACACATGAAGGCGAGACTTTTAAAGACCGCTCTTTAAGGCTTCTTTCGGAAGTGTGCGATGAAGTGTATGTTTCGCTCCCGTATGGAGCAGAGAAGTCTAATGCATACGATTTACCTGATCTAGCGCCTAGTCAGGGGCCTCTCGGAGGGATGGCTACTGCATTCGCTCACTCTCCAGACTGTGATTGGCTCGTCTTGGCTTGCGACTTACCGAATGTAGGTAAGGAGGACTTGTTACGCTTAGTAGAAAGCCGTGAGCAGAATAAAGATATTGTATGTTATCTGAATCCTTATGACGCAGTACCTGAAGGTCATTGCTCCTTATATTCACCCTCTGCCAAAGTGGCTCTGGATAAGGTGTTTGAAAGCAATTCGCGTTGCTTACGCTCCTTCTTAGAGAATCTTTCGCGGGTGGAGCTTGCTCCTGACAGGATGAATCTATTGACCAACCTAAACTACCCTGAAGACCTTAACGAATGGAAGGCACAGCAAGGAAATGAGGTCTCAGAAAAGCAAGTGACAGTGGAGTATTATGCCAAGCTAAGAGAGGAGGCGGGTTGTTCCTCAGAGCACGTGACTTCGACGGCGGTGACGTTAGCTGGACTGTGGGAAGAATGTCGTATGCGTCATCATCTATCGACCAAATTACCTGAGATGAAGCCTGCTGTGAATAATGCCTTTACGAGTTGGAACCATGTCTTTAGCCCAGATGATATAATCGCTTTCATGCCCCCCTTTATGGGCGGATAATTTTATGAGTTTTCACATTACTTCCACCGTCATTCAGACGGAGAAAATAAGAGAGCAAGTGGTTGATGACACTTGTGGGGCCTATGTTGTCTTTGAAGGGATTGTGAGAAACCATCATAACGGAAAGTCTGTTACCTCTTTACGATACGAGCACCATCCCGCTTTGGCGCAGTCGACAGGAGACGAACTCGTGCAGAAGGCTCTAGATAAGTTTCCGATCACCGCGGCCTATGCCGTTCACCGTATAGGAGAGTGCGTGGTGGGAGAGTGCGCGGTTTTTATAGCGATCGCCTCTTCGCATCGTGCAGAAGCATTTCAAGCGTGCCAGTTTTTGATAGACGAAATCAAAACTGAGGTGCCGATCTGGAAGTTTGAAACCTATGCTGATGGAGAGTCTGTTTATACCGCCCCGTGCCCGAACTGTATAAAATCATAAGATGGCTATTACAGACCAACGAGGCAGAGCTTTAGGAGATCTCCGTATTTCGGTAACAGATCGCTGTAATTTCAGATGCGGGTATTGTATGCCGGCGGAAAAGTTTGGCGCAGATTACCCTTTTTTGGATCGGAAGGAGTTACTCTCCTTTGAAGAGATCACAACGGTTGCGAAAGCTGCTGCTGGTTTAGGAGTGACTAAGATTCGCCTGACTGGTGGCGAACCTCTTTTACGAAAAAATATCGATGAGCTTGTGCGGATGCTTTCTGCTATTCCTGGGATCGAAGATATTGCGCTGACCTCAAACGGAATCTTACTAGGGCATTATGCGGAGCGGTTAAAGAACGCTGGATTGTCCCGAGTAACTGTCAGTTTAGATGCCATAAATCCTGAAACCTTTGCGGCAATGAATGGGGTCGGAGCAGATGTCGATCGAGTGCTCTCGGGCATCTTTGCGGCACAACAAGCAGGGCTTCCTGTGAAGGTAAATGCGGTCATTCAAAAGAGCATGAACAGCGCTGAGATTCTTCCGCTAGCCGCATTCGCTAGACAGCACCATCTGCTCCTTCGCTTTATCGAATTCATGGACGTAGGAGAGTCGAATCAGTGGAGTGTCGAAGAGGTGTTTCCTGCCGATCAAATTTTAGAACTCTTAGATGCAGAGTATGGGGTCAACCCAGACCCGCGACAAGTCGCTGCGGTGGCGGAGAATTTCTCCTATAGTGATGGCGGGGGGAAGGTAGGGATTATTCGCTCTGTAACCCAACCATTTTGTAGTGATTGTTCACGGCTCCGGTTGTCGGCTGAGGGGAAGATATATGGGTGCCTGTTTGCGTCTACCGGGACGGATCTTAAGTCCGTACTTCGTGAAAGTGGCTCAGTTACGGAGGTGAGCGCTATGCTGAGAGGTTTTTGGGGTAATCGCACGGATCGTTATTCAGAATTACGGGGAATCGTGAGCCAGAAAAAAATAGAAATGAGTTACATAGGAGGATGATAGTAAAAAAATTATATTTATCAAAGGGCCATAGCTACAAAGGGAGGCATGGAAAAGGCGCGGCCAATTATCATATAGAATCTGCGGAGTCTGCTGAATTGGTCGCTGGAAGAGGAATTCTCGGTGATCGGTATTATGACTTTAAGGAAGATTTTAAGGGGCAAATTACATTCTTTGACCTACAGGTTTACAATGAGGTCAAAGAGCACTTCTCCTTACCCGATTTATGTAGTTCGGCCTTTCGCAGAAACGTTATTACCGAAGGGCTTGATTTGAATGCGTTGATTGGGAAGGAATTTTCTGTGGGGAATCTGAAGTTTACCGGATCAGAGGAGGCCGCTCCATGCTATTGGATGGATGAAGCGTGTGCCCCTGGCGTGCATGAATATCTTAAAGGAAAAGGGGGGTTGCGATGTCGAATTACTAGCGGAGGAACCCTTTCACTTGGCGAGCATGAATTTTATTCATCTGCGACATGCGATTAAAATTTTTGGGGTGAGCGGGGTTGGCATGGGGTGAGCTGTATCGGGTTTCAGATACAACGTTTTGCTCTATGGCTAATCCTACAAAAGATAAAATCAAATATAGTATACTAAAGGTCATTGATGTCAGTGGCTTTAAAGTACTGGATCCTCCCGTCCGACTCCTTTTCAAAGAAGAGCCACAAAAACAGATTCGAGATATCAGCCGCTATATGCTGCTCCCGATCGTCTTTGTCTTCGCTTGCCTTGCCGCTTGGACTGTTTTAGGGCCGAATCATAAGACCAAATCAGGAGAGGTGCCAACCCCGACTAGAGTATGGGATGCGTGGAAGGATAGTTACCGCTTCCATGAAAAGGAAAGTGAGAAGGAACAAGCCTTCATGACTACAGGCGAAGACCGTGGTGCAGAGGTTGAGAAGATCGAAGCCTTGATACAGAAGCAAGAAGGTGAATATGCCGCATTAGAGGCCGATTCACAGTCGATTGCCGCACAAGCGAAAGAGAAGATGGAGTCTGAAATCGCGCCTATTAAAGCAGAATATGACGAACTGAAAGCACTCTCCTTTTCACAGAAAAAAGAGCGAAAAAGTGCTGAGGAAGCTCTAGCTCAAAAGGTGGCCAACAAGACGGCTGAGCCACAACAGCTGGTCACTCTCATTAAAGAAAATGGGATAAAGAGTGAGAGCGAAAAAGAAGAGCTCAAATTAATCAAAACAAAGATAGATCTCATTCGATCTAATCCTCCCAAAGAAGTGAAAGCTGCTCAGTTGGCGGCAAATAAGCTGGCTGATGAAATCCAACACTCCAAAAAAAGAATCGATTACCTTACCTCCGGAAACCGCGAGGTGAAAGGGGATACGCTTCTTGCGAAGGCTGCGGATGCGTCGACTCAACTCAATACTACCACAGACGGAGGCGAAGCCTATAAGCAAGCTAAGTCACTGGTGTCGAATACCGAGAAAGCGGAAAAAACGAAAGGACAGCAGTACCCTCGATCCGCTTCTATCGTGTGGCAAACGTATCGTTCGCTTATTACCGTGATTATCGGCTTCAGCCTCGCTTGTCTGGTTGCAATTCCGCTGGGGATCATGTGTGGATTGAATAGGATTGTAATGGCTTGTTTAACCCCAATCATTTCGATCTTCCGTCCGGTCTCTCCTGTGGTTTGGCTCCTGATTTTCCAAATCATTATTGGAGCCTTCTTCCCTGATCCAGAGAAGCACCCACTTTTCCTGTTCTTAAATGACCAAGCGAACCCCTTAAGTTATTTCCAGACAAACCCAGCGATGATCTTCTCTGCTTGTACGGTGGCGGTTTGTGCCCTCTGGCCTGCCTTGGTGAATACTGCCTTAGGTGTCTCGTCCATCGACCCAGATCATCTCAATGTCGCAAAGGTTCTCCGTCTTGGTTTCTGGTCGCGTCTCTTTAAAATCATTATCCCTTCTTCTCTTCCTCTTGTGTTTGCAGGATTGCGAATCTCTTTAGGAGTAGGCTGGATGGTATTGATTGCGGCTGAAGCCCTTTCTTCCTCTGATGGTTTAGGGAAGTTTGTTTGGGACGAATATCAGAACGGATCTTCTCAATCCTTTGCCAATATTATCGTGGCCTGTTTTGTAGTGGGAATCATTGGGTTCTTCCTCGATCGAGTCATGATTGTTCTCCAACGCTTGGTCTCCTTTGATGAATCAGCTTCTCTTTAAACTCTAACTCTCTTATTATTATGTCAGTAGAATTAAAGGATGTCTCGGTTGGCTTCGGCACTCCGTCAAATCGTTACGAGGTCTTAAAAGATGTGAATCTTAAGGTGGAAGAAAACGAATTTGTTTCCATTATCGGATTTTCAGGTTCGGGGAAATCTACCTTAATGAACCTGCTCGCAGGACTCGTATTCCCAGATAAAGGGGAGGTCACCTTCAAAGGTGAGAAGGTTAAGGCGGCTGGACCTAAGCTGGGGATCATGTTTCAGAACTATTCGCTCCTCCCATGGCTCACAACGTATGAAAATATTGAGCTCGCTGCGGCTCAGGTCTTTAAGGATCTGAGTAAGAAAGAGCTTACAGAGCATGTCGATCGGTATATTGAAATGGTGAGCCTAACACCTGCTAGAGACCGTAAGCCACATGAGCTCTCAGGTGGCATGAGGCAACGCGCATCGCTTGCCAGAACGCTCTCGCTCCAGCCAGAGATTCTCATTCTAGACGAACCCCTATCGGCGCTAGACGCCTTAACACGAGGGGATCTGCAGGAGGAAATTCTCAATATTTGGGAAGCCGAGCGTAAGACTGTTGTGATGGTAACAAACGATGTAGATGAAGCGGTCCTGATGTCCAATAGAATTGTCCCTCTGACGATGGGGCCTAGCGCAACATTGGATACACCCTTTGCCGTAGATATCGAATACCCTCGTAACAGACACACGCTCAATGATCATCCTGAATATAAGCGTCTGAAGACTGAAATTACGACATATCTTATCAATCTCAATCAGGAGGACAAAAAAGGGTCTTCTATGGATTCCTACTCCATGCCTGATGTGATGCCCAAGAACTTCACTCCTATTTCAGGTCGCCCAACCCTCCGCAACAAATTTACCCAACCTCACTAAATGATCTCCAAACGCTATGTAGAAATCTCTAACTTAGTGAAGTCTTACCCAAACCCTTTTGGAGACGACTTTCGAGTAGTAGAGAACCTTAATATCAACATGTTTCAGGGAGAGTTTATCTCACTGATTGGTCACTCAGGATGTGGAAAGTCCACTGTTCTGACCATGCTTGCTGGACTGAATGAAATTTCTGAAGGCGGTATCATCGTCGATAATAAAGAAATCGATGGTGCGGGTCCCGACCGTGCCGTGGTCTTTCAGGCTCCATGCCTGATGCCTTGGTTTAATGCGTACGAGAATGTGATGCTGGGCGTTGAAAATGTGTACCCACACGCAACGAAACAAGAGCGCCATGAAATCGTTGAATACTCGCTCGCTCGAGTAGGGCTTGCGGATTCGATGAAGAAATTCCCGAAGGAGTTATCAGGAGGAATGCAACAACGGGTTGGAATTGCCAGAGCGATTGCTCTCAAGCCTAAGGTTCTCCTCTTAGATGAACCATTTGGACGATTAGATTCTCTCACCCGAATGGAGCTACAGGATGTTATCTTGGATATTGTCGCTCAAGAAAAATTAACTTCTATGATCGTGACGCACGATGTGGATGAAGCTGTCTTTATGTCAGATCGCGTTATTATGATGACCAATGGCCCATTGGCTCGAATTGGCGAAGTCATGTCGCTGCATTGGGAGCGCCCAAGGAATCGTGCCGAGATTCTAACTGACCCGCTATTCTTTGAATACCGCGAGCATTTATTATCGTTCTTAGAACAACGCGCCCACTTGAAATCACATCTGCATGATGTAGAAGATAACAGGCAGTTTACGAATGAGAACTTACTGAAATTCTCATTCTGAGCTTCAAAAGCGGTAAGACAATCCAGAGACAACGCGAACATCATTACGCTTGGCGTTGGTTGCGGGGTTTGATTCGAACTTGTTTTGGAAGGAGATTTTCACATCTGTGGAGTCACTAATTTTAGTCTTTAGAGAGAGATTGAAGACAAAGTTGTAGTCTCCTCCACCGTCGATATCAGTGTAGGTGGCGAAGTCTTGTTGGATGGAGGCTAGCTTAGTAATGGGTATCGCGAAATTTTGCCCCAGATAAAACTGGGTGCTATTCATGTCTTCCCGAGCGATGGATGAGAGGTTGTATCCCAAGCCGGCTTCTAGGGCGAAGGTGAGGTCTTTCCCTTTGGCGAAATACTTACCGATGGTTGCGGAGTTCTGTGAACGGTAATCAATGCCGGCAGCGTCATCTCTCCGTGCGACAGAGCGGAAGCCGGCGTAGAGGTCATTGGTCAAAATCCAATTCCAGGTGAATCGGGCGTTTATCTCATCGCGTACGGTATTGTCGGTGACTTCATGAAGGGTGTAGCGCAGTTTTATCCGTAAGTCGTGGGCTTCGGTCTTCTTGTGTAAGTCGAGCTCAGAAGTGACGAGGGTGGATTCACGGTTTCCGGCCGTAAAAGTTAAGCCGAAATCGAGGACTTTATCCCACTCGTCTAAAGGGGGCGCCGCATAGCAGGAAGTAATAAGTAGGATATGTAGGAAGGACTTGAGTAGAGTATCAATAGAGTTGTTTTTGTAATTTAACACGTGGGATAACTTACAAATGGTAAGAGGGAAATCTTTCAATCAGATAGGAGAAGCCAGAGTTAGCAGCGGAGATGCGTAGCAAGCTTCATGCCTTTTATGCGAAACACGACGCTCAGTTTCTCCAGCCAGGGAAGAAGAAAGACCCTTGGCGTCCAGAGGGAATCAAGTAGCTCACTGCGAGCTGGGCTTAAAGTGCTCTAGGATGATTCGGTGAACGTCTGTTGCCGAACGAGCCTTTTGGCTCCCGATGAATAGGGGCTGCTCTTCTGTGGGGACGTTTCTGCGGCCGTGCGACCCTTTGACGAGGTTGGCATCTAGCGGAATGACGTCCATTAACGCGCGGAAACCGAGCGTCTTCTTGAGCAGGAAGCTGGCGATTTTCAGAGGAGGGAATTTCAACGACGGGTCGAGGAAGAGCTCGGCGGGGTCGTAGCCACATTTACGGTGGATGTCGATACAACGGGCAAAGTCTGGGGCGAGGGCATCATCAAACCAATAGTAGTACGTGAACCAGGCTCCTGCCTCAGCCTCGACAATTAAATCTCCCGCTCGTTCACCTCCTAAGCCTTCTCCGAACTCGTCATCTCCATCATAGACCTTTTCGATGCCGGGGGTGTGTTCTAGGAGTTGGCGCACCTCCCCTTTGAGGTCTTGGTCTTGGAGGTAGATGTGGGCGACTTGGTGATCGGCGATGGCGAAGGCCTTACTGGCTCCGAGGTCGATTTGCTCACGCCCGAGCTCATCCTTGATCGTGATCCAGCCTTGCTCACGGAAGAGGCGGTTGAGGTGAATGGGTTGATCAACTTCAGAGATTCCGTATTCAGAGACCAGCATGACTTCCACTCCGCGTTGTTCAAAGAAGGTGATGAGTTCCGCGAGGACTTCCTCGATTTTCTGAAACTCGGTGCCGACATTCTCTCCATTCGGACCTTCTTGTTGAAGGATGTAATCCAGGTGAGGGAGGTAGACTAAGTTGAGGTTGGGGGAGTGCTTTTTCTCCACCCATTTTGCGGAGTTAGCGATCCATTGCGAGGAGGGAAGGCCAGCCTTAGGCCCCCAAAAGGTGAAAAAGGGGAAGTCGCCGAGATCGGCCTTAATCTCCTCACGCATGGCCATGGGTTGCGTGTAGACATCAAAGACCTTGCGCCCATCCGCAGGGTACATTGGGCGCGGCGTGATGGTGTAGTCTGCGCTACTGTACATATTATACCACCAAAAGAGTTTGGCACAGGTGAAGTCAGGGTTTTCTCGCTTGAGCGTTTCCCAGACCTTTTCTCCGTGTACGAGGTGATTGCTCTGCTTCCAAAACTTATGCTCCGCATCAGTACGGTCGTACCATCCATTGCCAACGATTCCATGGGATGAGGGAAGTTCGCCCGTGAGGTAAGTTGACTGGGCGGTGGTGGTGACCGCAGGGAAAGCGGGTTCAAAAGTCGAGACGGTCTTAGACTTGCTCCACTCCTTCAGGAATGTTCCGTGTTCAGCGATCAATCCGGAGGTCAATCCGACTACGTCGATCATGGCAAGGCGTTTCATATCTGTAGCCTAGCGTCAAATTTAGTGATGTAAACTAGGGAATGAGGAGGATGCGGGAAGGGTCTCTGAAAAATTATTTTTAGGCTAAGGAGTAAAATAATACTTTATAAAGTGGATTCTCATGGTAGGGGGTTGAATAGATAAAATGGGTAAAACACTAATCATTGCGGAAAAACCGTCCGTGGCAACTGACCTGTCGAGAGTGCTCGGCAAGGAAGATGCACTCGGGGCATTTGAGAAAAAAGGTAAGGACCGGAATACCTATTTTGAAAACGACCAGGCGGTGATTACCTCTGCTGTCGGTCACCTCGTAGAGCTTAAGATGCCTACTGGTCCAAACGGAAAGGGTCTCCCCTGGAAGTTCGATGTTTTACCCGCGATCCCTAAGAAATTTGAGCTCCAACCGATCGAACAAAGTGAGGCACGCTTGAAGCAAGTCCTCAAGCTGTCTAAGCGCAAGGATATTGACCTGATCGTTAATGCTTGTGATGCCGGCCGGGAAGGTGAGCTTATCTTCCAATACATTATCGACCTAGGCAAAATCGAGAAGCCTGTTAAGCGCCTCTGGATGCAGTCCATGACTGCTGGCGCGATCAATGAAGCCTGGAGTAATCTGCGCGACGGCGCTGAAATGTCAAACCTGAGCGACGCTGCTAAGTGCCGATCGGAGGCTGACTGGCTCGTGGGCTTGAACTCTACCCGTGCCTTGACCTGTTTCCGTTCTCGTCATGGTGGTTTCAATATTACCGCTGCAGGTCGAGTACAGACCCCAACGCTCGCGATTCTAGCAAAGCGTGAACACGAAATTATGGACTTTATTTCCCGTCCTTATTGGGAAGTTGAAGGCGGGTTCAGTATCGAGAAGGGCGAATATATCGGTAAATGGATCGACCCGAACTTTAAGAAAGACGAAACGGATGCTCACAAGCGCGCTGAGCGTATTTGGGACGAGTCTGTGGCACAAGAAATCCTAGAACGCTGTAAAGGGAAGTCCGGCGTTGTTTCTGAGAAAAAGAAACCGACGAAGCAAGCCTGTCCACTCCTGTATGACCTAACCTCGCTCCAACGTGAGGCCTCCTCGCGCTTTGGTTTCTCTGCTAAACAAACGCTCCAAATTGCGCAAGCGCTCTATGAGCGTCATAAAATGCTCACCTATCCTAGGACCGATTCTAAGTGTCTCCCGGAGGACTACATCGGGAATGTTCACGGAACTATGGAATCAATCGCCTCAGACTACCCAGGGCTTAGCCAGTACGCCAAGCACGTCAACAAGGAGAAGCTGATTGTGAATACCAAGAAGGTCTTTGATAATAAGAAAATCAGCGATCACCACGCTATTATTCCGACGGGTCGCTTTGTGAAGCTCGATGATGCCGCGCAGAAGATTTTTGACCTCGTTACGAAGCGCTTTATCGCTATCTTTTACCCTCAAGCTGTATTTGAGGTTACTGAGCGTACTACCACAATTGACCACGGCTCTAATGCTGATGTTTTCCGCACTAATGGGAAGGTGCTTACCGACGCTGGATGGCTCGCGGTCTATGGCCGTAGAGTAGGCGAAATCGCCGCTTCTGGTAAGGAAGAGCTCGTCGCTGCGACCGAAGGTGAATCTGCTGCGACTAAGTCGATCGAATCGCTTTCTAAAGAAACGAAACCACCAGCGTATTATAATGAAGCAACCCTCCTCTCTGCGATGGAAGGAGCCGGTAAACTTCTGGATGATGAAGAGTTGAAAGATGTAATGGCTGGACGTGGATTAGGAACACCCGCTACCCGTGCCGCTATTATTGAAGGCCTTCTCCGTCAGAAATACCTCGCTCGTGATGGGCGCGACATCCACGTGACGCCCTCAGGCTTAAACCTGATCTCAGTAATTACCGAAATCGGCATTGAGTCCCTGGCCTCCCCGTCGATGACAGGAGACTGGGAGCATAAGTTACACCAGATCGAGGACGGAACTCTAGCGCGTGATAAGTTCATGCATGAGGTCTTAGACTTCACGACTGATATCGTTACTAAGGCTAAAAGTCATGCTGAGATGCTTAAAAACTTGGACTACCCGGATTTAGAAGCGGCTTGCCCAATGTGTAATGAGAGCCCTATGCGCCAAACTGATTCTCACTTTGAATGTAAGGGGCTGGAGTGTAAATTCCGCTCTGGGAAGCATATTGCAGGCCGAGTTCTGCATCCAGAGGAAGCTAAGGAGCTGTTTGCTAAGAAATTCCTTGGTCCACTCTCAGGCTTTAAATCTCGCTTTAATAAACCTTTTGACGCGGCTCTAGAAATTGATGCTAAGGGGAAAGTTAGTTTCGTCTTTGACCAAGATGAGCCTGAAAGCGCCGAGGAGTTTACCGATGACATGAAAGTTGGCAACGTGAAGTTGACCAACGGCGCCAATGCGGATGTCTACCAGACTGAAAAGGCGTTCTTTGTCCCCGCCCTAAAGGATGACGATCACAAGAACGGACTGCGAATCTCTAAAACCATTCTACAGCTTAACCTCCCAGAAGAGCAGGTGCTTAAGATGCTGGAAACTGGCGAGACTGAGTTATTGAATGGCTTTATCTCCAAGCGAACCAAGCGCCCATTCTCTGCTCAACTCAAACTAGAGATCGAAAAGCACAACGTCAGCTTCCATTTCCCTGACCGTCCAGCTAAAAAAGGAGCGAAAAAGGCCTCTAAGAAAACAGCGAAAAAAGCAGCCAAGAAAGCGACTAAAAAGACCGCTAAAAAAGCAGCCAAGAAAGCTACCAAAAAGAAGTAAAGAGCGCTTTGTTAAAGTAATTTAAACGAACTAGTGTCGAGTAATCCGATGTTAGTTCGTTCTTTTAATCGCCCGCTTTCCTTCCAAAACTTAGTAATCACCTATTAAATGCAACTTTTGTGCAATTGGGGGCTTGACAGTAGTAAGATCCTTAGTCTTATTAACGCAACACTATAGCATATAATGAAATTACTAACAACAACACTTGTAGTCTGTTCCTTAGCACAGGCTGTCGCCAGCGAGCCAAAAGCATGGGTGAGTGCGAGACTTAACTTTGCAGCCGGTAGCTCCGAAGACTCAGGCCTTCCACGTCACGAACACGACCCTACAGATGACGAACAATACCTCCAAGGTCTTGACTTAGGATTTAACTTTGAAGCTTTTGGATGGCTTTCTGGTTTTGCGAATACGAACACGTTCCAAAACGAAGACCGCGATCTAGATACTGAGTTAGAAGAAGCGTTCTTAAAAGCCGCTCTTCCATACGGCTTTGAGGTTCGTGGAGGACGTTTTTTAAACCGAATCGGAACTCAGAATGCAGTTCACCTTCATGGGTGGGACTTTGCTGACGCAAACTTTACTACGAGCCACTTTCTCGGGGAAGAAGGACTCGGTACAGACAGTGGAGAGATCAGCTGGTTCAAGGAGCTCGACGCTGGGATCTTTGGTATTTCACTAGCCTACGGCGAAATTCTTGGACACCACGAAGAAGAGGAGGAAGAGGAAGAAGAGGGCGAGGAACATGAAGAAGAAGAGGAGTTCGAAGGAAATGTTCTCACTGTTCGTGCCTTCTTGCGCTACAATACGACCGACTTTCACCAGCAAGAGTTAGGAATCAACTACCTTGACTCCGATAGAGACTCAGATCGTAAGCTCTACGGAATCGACTACCGCTACACCTGGAATGCTAATGGCCTAGAGGGTGGAGGCGAGTCTTTTACTGCTCGTGCAGAATATAACGTCTTAGACACTCCAGAGGATACATTTAGTAGTCTCTTATTATCCGCCCACTACCGCTTCAGCAACGGAATCGGCCTCCACGGTCGTTTCGAGTGGATTGAACTCGATTACGAAGGCGAAACTAGTGGGCGTGAACGCTACACTACTGCCGTCACCTACGAACGCCAAATTAATGAAGATTGGCGCGGTGAAGCTCGTGTTCAATACAACAACAATCAATTCGAAAGCGACACCTTCCACGAAGGCTGGGTCGGACTTGAGCTCTCCTACGGAGGCAGAGAAATTCGCTAAGCTTTAAACCAACTAAATCACATGAAATTCTTCGCCCTTTGGCTCCTCACGATTACGCTTTCTAGCGCTAAATTGACCGTCTCATCTTTAAACCCGATTCTTACCGATTTTATCGAACGAGTGGGTGGAGACAAGGTCGAAGTAATTCAAGTTATGCCTCTCGGGGCTGATGTACACAGCTTTCAGCCTAAGGCCGCGCAAGTCGCCAAAATGCAAGAAAGCGCTCTCATCTTCGCGATGGGGAAAAATATAGAACAGTATCTTGGCGGTCTGCAGCAGACGCTTCAGGGTGATCAGCAGATCATTGAAGTGGGGCGCTCGATTCCATCCCAAAAAGTCGATGCCGATCCTATTTATTCCTGCTGCCCAGCTCATAGTAAAGGAGCAATTGATCCTCACTGGTGGCATAATGTTGAAAACGCAGAGCGCGCGGTCAAAGTAATCGCCGCAGCACTAGAAGAAGCCGACAGCACCAATAAGGGATATTACCAGGAGAACGCTACCGCTCTACGTAAGGAGTACCGCAATCTCCATAACTGGGTCAAAAGCGAGGTCTCCAAAATTCCTAAAAAGCAACGCACCCTCGTTACCGCTCACGCGGCCTTCGCTTACTTCTGTAAGGAGTATAAATTTGAGGCGGCTTATGTAGAAGGACTTAGCCGTGAATCAGAAATTTCGGCCAAGCAGTTCGCTGACACCGTAAAAACACTCAAGGACAAAAAAGTCCGTGCCGTTTTCCCAGAAAAATTAGCCAACCCTAAGATGCTCAAACAAATCGCGCTCGAAACGAACGCGAAGGTGGGAGATGCTCTTTATGCAGACGCGATTACTACTTCGTATAAAAAAATGATTGAACACAACGTAACTTCAATCGTTAATGCTCTGCAGTAATGTTCGGCTCTCCTATACGCACCACCATCATCATTGGACTTCTGTTTCTTTGTGGTGGGCTATTAGGGTTTTCTCTCATTGGTAAGAGGTCGACTAAGCCGGTGGCGGAGGAAAGTGAAGCCACGGGCAACACTGCAGAATTAGTTTCTAGCTCCTTAACCATTCGTGGAGCGCATTCTTTCCAATCGATTTCATGCTTGCTTGGAGGTAAAGAAATCGAGCTCGACACACTCTCCTCCAATGAAGTCGAAGCGGAGCTTCAGAGCAATAGTACGCTAGAGTTTACGCTGAAGATTGATTGGCCGGAGAATACCCCTGAGACCGCTGTTATTATCCAAGTGATGCCCGATGGAAAGGCTACTCTGGAGCGTACAATCTGGGCGGAAGGAACCCTAACCGAAGAATTAACCTTTTTCCTCTAATGAGCGAAGCCTCCTGTCATCCCTCTTGCGAAGATTCTTGTGCTCACGAGCATGATTTAGAGTTTCGCTACGTCGCTGCTACCTATGGAAAGACCTCGGTGCTCCGCGACATTAATTTCTCGGTGTCTTGTGGGAACAGGATGGCCGTCATCGGTCCTAACGGAGCAGGGAAATCGACTCTTCTCCGTATCTTGGCGGGGATTAAAAAACAATCGTCTGGCGAGATTCTCTGGAAAAATGAGCCCCTTGAAAACTGGGCGAAGGAAATTGCCTACCTACCACAGATCGATTCGCATCAGCTAGATTTCCCCATTACTGTGCGCGAAGTCGTCGCGATGGGGCGTTACCCTCAAGTTAGCTTTTGGCGAAAATTCACGGCTAAAGATAAGGAAAAAGTAGAAGAGGCCATGGCGGTCATGGAAATCTCAAGCTTAGCTGACCGTCAGATCGATGATCTCTCTGGTGGGCAACAGCAGCGTGCCTTCATCGCACGTTGTTTGGCGCAGGAGGCGCACGTGATCCTCCTCGATGAGCCTTTCAATGGTCTTGATGCGGAATCTCGTACGCACCTCGCTCATACCCTAAAAAATCTCTCCGATGATGGGCACCTGATTATCGCCTCTCACCACAACTTAGATACCGTAACGGAGCTTTTTGACCGCGCCTTGGCAGTGAACCATGGGCAAGTCGCCTTTGGTCCCAGTGAGGAGGTAATGAGTAGCGAGGCGGTTATTGAACTCTTTCACTGTAAGCATTACTAAGCACTATGTTAGAACTCACTCTCTTCCAACGCGCCTTCCTGGCCTGCCTCATCATTGGGTTTACGAATGGATATGCCAGTGCCTACGTGTTGATCAACCGAAGCCCGCTTAAGCTCACGGCACTCTCTCACTCGCTGCTTCCTGGGATTGCTCTCGCTACTTTGTTAGTTGGGCTTAGCGTTGTTAGCGCCTTTGTAGGGGCGGTTATTATGGCGATTTCTATCGGGATGTTCTCGATTTTGATTTCTCGTATGAGCCGACTTTCACAGGATACGACCCTATCGATCCTGTATACGGGTGCCTTTGCTTTGGGCATCATCACCCTGAATTACCTCGGTCAGACGCAAGAGCTGGAGCAATGGCTTCTGGGTAATATCCTAGGGCTTACCAATTCGGACCTCAATATGAGCTTTATTATTGGGCTTCTTGCGGTGTTTATTTTAACCCTTTTCCAGCGTCCTATTCTCTTAACTTCGTTTGAGCCTGATGTGGCACAGACGCTAGGGGTGCCTGTACGCCTGGTGAACTACACGGGCTTTGCGCTCCTTATTCTGGTTCTTGT
>JALZUI010000024.1 GCA_023301545.1 Akkermansiaceae bacterium | reverse complement strand
TGAAAATGTTGAGGGCGCCAGCTAAGATAATCATCGGACGAAAACTTTCATACGAATACAGGCCAGATGTAAAGATAAATATGGGGATTTGCTTTATTGAGCGCGGAGTCCGAGTCATGAACACTCAACGATTGCGGGCATCTCTTTAGCTAGGTTTATAAATGCCCCAGGAGCTTTAGATGAATTCTCAGATACGTCGTGGATCAGATACGTCGTACGCGATGATTGTAATTCAGCTCACATAGTATACATTATGCAGCTCCGATAAATTAATACTTAAACGCAACACCTTAAGATCGAATTCAATTTATTAGAAAGGTGAAAGGGCAGTACCTCGCTCCGTTCTAATTACAAAGTACGCATTACATATATTGTGAGAAGTTATAGTAAAGGGTAGTATATCGAGTGGATAATGCTGGATTCTCGTAAATACGAATTTAAGCGCTTGGACTGTACAATTATAGATCAGCTTATCAAATATGCGCTAGAATTGGCGTTAGAGAAATTAGCTCATCAGCGCTTTTAATTCAGCTTGCGTAATTCCTGAGGACGAATTCTCGTCAATCGTTGTACTGTAGAGATCTTGTTTTGTGGTTTGTAGTTTTAAGATTCGTTCCTCGATCGAGTTTTGCGTAATGAGTTTAATTACCGACACGGGTTCAGATTGTCCCATGCGGTAAGCACGGTCCGTTGCTTGATTCTCCACAGCTGGGTTCCACCAAGGATCAAAGTGAACGACAATACTTGCCGCGGTCAGGTTTAAGCCATAGCCACCAGCTTTAAGACTGATTAGGAAAACGTCATTTTCGTCATTAAACGAGCGGATCTCTTCTTCACGATCACGGGTTTCACCGATAAGCAGACTACAGCGGTAACCATTTTCCTGAAGCTGGGTTTTAAGCACCTTTAACATTTGAGCAAACTGACTAAACACTAAGACTTTCTTATTCAGAGCCTTGGCCTGCTCTAAGATTTGTAGCAATCGATTTACCTTAGGTGCGTATTGTGTGAAGTTATCGCTAAGGAGTCCAGGGTCATCAGCCACCTGCCTCATTCGTAGAATACTTGTTAGAATCTGAGCTTGGTTAAGTTCGTCATCAGCTTGGAGGGCTTCATATTCGGCCTTAATTCGGGTGAATTCTTTAAGCTGAGATTCGTTAGGAGCACAGTAATCGACACGGTAAGTTTTGGGCGGTAACTCGGTCAGTACATGTTGCTTTGTGCGGCGGAGAACGAGCGGTTCTAGCTTTGCTTTGAGCCTCTTCTGAGTGAGTTCCGCTGTATAACCAGGAGTTTTTAGAGGTTTTACAAATCGCTCATGAAACTTCGCTTTTGATCCTAAATACTTAGGGCGTAAGAAGCGAAAAATCGACCACAAGTCCCCTGCTGTATTTTCAATCGGGGTCCCTGTCAGCGCGAGCTTATACTGAGCTGGCTGCTGGCTCAAGGCTTGAGAGACCTTAGACTCCGGGTTCTTAATCATACTAGCTTCGTCTATAATACAGAGCGTGTATGTATCGGAATGGTGAGTGCCCGCTTGGCGGAGGTAGAGCTGGTAACTGACGATTTGAACCTTAGATAAATCTTGCTGAGGGAGCCATTTCTCAAGCTCTGCCCGCCAGTTAGGAATCAAAGAGGCGGGACAAACAATGAGTGTACTCTCTTGTGCTGCCAGAGCTTCGATAATCGTAATCGATTGGATAGTTTTCCCTAAGCCCATATCATCGGCTAATAAGGCACAGCGGTAACGCTCCATGCATGACAGGAGCCAAGAAACTCCATCTCTCTGGTAATCTCGTAAACGCTCAATAATAGGCAATGAAGGAAGCTCGGTTTTAGCTGATGGAGTGGTAGGGATCTCCCCTTTGCTTCTGATTCCTAGCGCTAAGAGGTATGGCACTTCGCTGGTCGGAATGAGGTATTTTCCAGAGCTTTGTCGGGGTTCGCAATCTTGTAAAGCCGTGGTGATGAGTTCGTATTCTTTATGCGACACCAAGGCGACTCGACCACTTTTCATCTTAAAGCTCTGCTTCCCTGATAGTATCAGCCGTTGCGCATCTCCCGATTTCATCCCCTGCCCTTCTTCGGTTTCAAAGGAGTATTGGACACTGGCAAACTCGTCTTGTGGATCAAAAGGGTCGACTTGTAAGCGCAGCGATAGGTTCGTTACATTATGCGCCAGCGCACGGAAACTCCCCATCATGGTCACCTCCCAGCCTAGTGCTACGAGTCTGGGAAGCGTGTATGCTAAGAACTCGAGAATCTCCCCTTCTCCTTCTAGGTCAGAATAATCAGTGATTCCTGATTGGGTGAGGAGCGCCAGGGCGGCTTGTTCCTCTTTTGTGTTATTAACGAGAATCTGGCCATCCTCGTATTTCAGAAAATGAAATTGGTGATCTAATGGAGCTTCCTGACCTAAGTAATGAACGCGGAGTTTAGCCTGAACCTTTTTAACCGTTCCTTCTAAGTGAATTGAAAAGAGAGGCTTTTGGGGAGAGAGGATCGCTTGCAGTTGAGCGTCTAGGGTGGTGAGATCAAACCAATTCTGGAGGCTAGTAAGGTGGGTGAAATACTGTTCAACGTTTATGGATAAAGTCTCCCCTTTTAATAATTCTGTAAGCTCAGGAGACAGGCTTTCACTGGCTTGTAAGTGGTATGCGCCTTGTTGAACTAGGAGATGGTAGGCTCCAACCTGGTGGTACGCCCATTCAGAAAGCAGAGGGGCTTGTAGTCTAATGTCCTCGCCCGTTCTTTCGAAAGAGATTGGGAAACGACTCGCTAAGTGATTTCCTAAGAGCCCCTCAATGAAAGGGGTTTTAGCATTTAGGTAGAGCAGTTCAGATAAGCTTGGGAGAGGCAATTGAATCAGGTGCTCACCTATCTTGGCAGAAGGAAGTAGGGCTATAAGAGGCTTCAATGACGCGCCATTACCAGCCTCCTCTTTGACCGTAACATGGAAGGAGAAGACCTTTTTCTGCAAAATCTCAGCCAAGGGCATGGTGAGTTTAACCTCTACACTGTAATCTTGTTCCGTGTCTTTTTCGTTCTCCTTAGGTTGTTCTATTTCCTTAGCTTCTCTACACTGCAGGAGCAGTGCAACACTATGAGAACAGAACCCATGCGTCTGGTAATACTGGGGGCAACTACAGTGCGGAACGAAATCAGACCCTTCTAGCTTAACAGAGGTCAGTATCTTTTTTCGGCCTTCTTTAAGTATCCCCGAAACGGCCTGAGAGCTAATTTTAATGTGCTCAAAGATTTGGGACTGCTCTTTTCCTTGCTTCCATACGGGCCATCCTGATTGAGCGATTAAGTCCTGGTCTGTGAAATTAACGATCATTATTAGTATTTTCCCTTATGACTGAAGTGAATTGAATTAGTCAAAACCCCTCACCATGTAGGGCTTAACGCCTGACTCAGTGAGAAACAAATGAAAAATTGGCTTGTACGAGAATTTCCCTTAACTCACATTTCAAGCATGCACGTTACTACTATCGCAAACCAAAAAGGAGGAGTAGGTAAGACTACGACTTCGATTAATTTAGCAGTAGGCCTGGCGAACGCAGGGAAGCGTGTGCTTTTGCTCGATTTTGACCCGCAAGCGAATACCTCTAGCGGGTTGGGAGTCGATGTGGATGATAATGTCAGTGCCTATGATTCGCTCTTGGAAGGGACTCCGCTCTCCACCTGTATTATTAAAACGCGTTTCGAGAACCTTGATATCGTTCCTGCGAATATGGATCTCTCCGGTATTGAAATCGAGCTCGCAGGAAAAGATGACCAAATCTTGAGGCTCAAGAGCATTTTACAACCACTAAAAGACTCTCAGGAATATGATTACTGCATTATCGATACTCCTCCTAGCTTGGGGATTTTGATGACCTCGGCACTCACCGCCGCTGATGATGTTTTGATCCCTCTTCAGTGCGAGTGGTTCGGGCTCGAAGGGCTTTCCAAAATCATTAAGATCATTTTCCAAATCAAAGAATCGGGTTCAAATCCGAAGTTGGAAATCGGGGGAATTATCATGACGATGTATGATGGCCGTACAAATCTCTCTAAGAGTGTTGTCGCAGAGGTGAAAGAATACTTTGGGGAGGAAATGTATGATACTCTGATTCCTCGTTCTGTACGTATCAGCGAATCTCCTAGTCACGGGTTGACCATTTATGAACACGATAAAAATGGAGTGGGTGCGAACGCTTATCTTGCAGTAACTAAGGAATTCATTAAGCGAAATCCTTCTTGAATTGCAACTAGCTCATTTCCTGAATACACAAAAAAAGCTACTCATTGAGTAGCTTTTTTGTTGGGTCAATTATTGAAGCTTAAGCAAGATGCGGAAGGACCTTTTTAAGCGCTGTCTGCGTGTTGATGCCATGCAGGTCGCGAAGAATATCGACTTTTCCGTGTTCGACAAACTCATCAGGCCAGCCAATTCGTTCAACCTTGATCGATACTTCATGGTCATGCAGTAGCTCGATGATCGATGCTCCAAAACCATGCATGAGTACATGATCCTCAAAGGTACATACGACCTTAGACTGGCGAGCGAGACGAAGGATTGCATCGCTATCTAATGGTTTAATAAAGCGAGGGTTAATCAGGGAAACACTAAAGCCTTGGGCTTCGAGTTCTTCCTTCGTTTTCTCAGCCATTTCAAAGAGATTGCCAAGTCCAATGAGTAGAACATCAGTTCCCTCTTGCACGATTTCAGCTTTACCAATTTCAAGGACAACGGGCTCGTCTTTTATGGTAGCTCCAGTGCCGTTTCCACGAGGATAACGAATAGCGGAGACTCCGTCATTGTATTTGTACATCGTCCAGAGCATGTCGACGAATTCGTCTTCATCCTTTGGTTGCATGTGAATCAAGTCAGGAACGTGACGAAGGTATCCAATGTCGAAGAGACCATGGTGAGTAGGCCCATCATCGCCAGAGAGACCTGCACGGTCCATACAAAGTCGTACCGGAAGGTTTTGCAGCGCCATGTCATGAATGATCATGTCATACGCTCTCTGCATAAAGGTAGAGTAGATGGCGAGGAAAGGAGCAAATTTCTGTGTAGCTAATCCACAGGCGAACAGGGCGGCGTGTTCTTCGGCAATTCCGACATCGAAATAACGCTCGGGATGTTCTTCTTTAAAGATCTCAAGCTTAGTCCCCCCTGGCATAGCTGCCGTGATTGTTACGAGGTCTTCTTGTGTATTAGCAAATTTAGAAAGGCTTTGCCCAAAGACTTCGGAATAGGTTGGGAGCGAGGAACTAGCGGTCGATCCATCTTGCACGGCGTAAGGGCCGAGTCCGTGGAACTTGCCAGGTTTATCAAGCGCAGGCTTGTAGCCTCTCCCCTTCTCCGTGATGATATGAAGAATATGGGGCTCATCGCGGGTTTTGAGATATTCAAACGTCTTAATGAGAAGCTCCGTATCATGCCCGTCGATAGGACCTAGGTAAGTAATTCCTAGATCCTCAAAGAGAACTTTAGGAAGGATAATGTTTTTAGCCGAGTGCTCAATTTTATGGACAAGACTGCGGGCACTGTCTCCGAGAACTTTCTGAACAAATTCAGAAGCTTTTTCTCGTGCAAAAGAGTAAGTGGAATTGGTTTGCAGGGCGTTGAAGTACTTCGCAATCGCTCCGACATTTTTGTCAATTGACCATTCGTTATCATTGAGTACGACAATGAATTTCTTAGTTGTGACGGCGATGTTGTTAAGAGCCTCTAGAGTTGAGCCACAAGTAAAAGCGGCATCACCTGCAACAGCTACGACATGGTTATCATCACCTTTGAGATCGCGTGCAGCAGCCATTCCTAGAGCAGCTGAAACCGCGGTGCCTGCATGGCCAGCGCCATATTCATCATGCTCAGATTCGGTACGTAAGAGGAATCCGTTAAGGCCTTTGTATTGGCGAATCGTATGGATATCCTTAGCTCGACCCGTAAGCATCTTGTGTACGTACCCTTGGTGCGAAACGTCAAAGGTGAACTTATCCTCTGGGGTAGAAAAGGCCGTGTGCATTGCGATGGATAATTCTACAACTCCTAGATTGGGACCTAAGTGACCACCAGTCTTGGAAAGCTTGTTTATCAGCGATTCACGGATCTGCTCTGCTAGAGCTATACGATCCTCTTCAGAATATCCTTTGATATCCTGAGGGCTAGTAATTTCATCGAGTATTGGTCGTGCCATCGTGTATAAAATTAGAAAAGGTTGATTTCTGCCTCGTCTTTTGGGGAAGTACGAGGCGCACTCTCAGTGCTATTAGGGGGCGAGTCAACTTCTACTTCAGTAAGTTTCAGTCGACTTTTGGCTTCCTTTAGAAGATCCTCGGAATGAGTAATGAGCTTTTGTCCCTCTTCGTGAAGTGTGATAATTTCATGAAGTGGTAATTGCTTATTTTCGATCTCTTCAACAATTTCTTGGATGCGAGTCAGGGCTTCTTCTAAGTGCATACGTATTTATTGGTTTTCGTTAAGAGAGGTTAAGTCAACGGGGTCTCGGGAATAATAGGACATCAAGATCCCATTATATGGAATGGCGCTGGGGTAAGTTCTTAAGATATCAGCTCCTTGACCTGTAGATCCGGACACCCTTTTATAATCTATTTTATTCTTAGTTATTATTGAGACCCAGGGGTCGATTGCTAAGCTAGCAAGGTCGCCTGATTTACTTACGCTTGGTTCAATCCCTTCGATACTTGTAACATCAATTCCAGCAATAAGGTTATTTTGTTTAAGGGCTAAATTTTCGATCGCCTTAACAGTGCTATAATCACGTGGGGTCCAAATGGCATATCGATCTGCATACCAGGCTATCGCCCACGGCTGGTCAGAAAAAATATATTGATTCGCTGGGATGGCATGATTGAGAACCCGATTGATACTTGTTGTTGAAGAAGCTTGTTTGGTAACTTTCAAGGCTTGAAGCGCTGTTTGAGGAAGGTTGAAAAGCGTAGGAGTAGCGCTAATAATAGCCATAATCCAAACGTAGCCTTCGTTCCAAGCCTTGTGACCTGAAGGTAGCTTCATTCTCCCCCAAAGCACAGCGATCATAGCCATCCCAAATGTAGCCATCACAGGAGCAAAGAGATAATGTAATTGTTTAGAATACAGTGCATCCTTTCCGATGCCGTAGATGGACATGCCGATTGAAGCGAAAGCCCAAATAATGAGCACTCCCCAGCGGAAATTGTTCGCGGCTGGTTTGTTAAAGGAATGCAGGCAACTAAAGAAGAAGACTGGAGCGGCGAAAATATAACCTGAATACTCAAAAAACTGCTTATAACTATTAAAGAAATTACTAACAAAAACTAAGGCGATTTGTTTGATCGGGACATAGAAATCACTGGGTGACCCTGATCTCATAAGAAGCTCTTCTGGTAGCCCCAAACCAGCATAGAGAGTGTAGAACGCGGTGCCAAAGGGATTCCCTGATTGTTGGTAATTTTGAAACACTGGGTGAGCAAAAGATAGGCAGGAAAGTAAAACTGTAACGACCGCGACCGCACCCATAGGGCGGATAAAGAAAAAGGCATAAATAAGATAGCCTAATAAGATCCACAACGCCATCCAGTGTGTCAGGCTTAATAAGATTAGAAAGATTCCTCCGAGACTACCGAAGAGGAAGCCGTTCTCTCCATCTTCTAATGTCTTCTCTGTTGCGACATAGATGCAATACATCGCACAGGAAAAAAGAAGCATCATAAGGCTGTTCGCCATGCCTGTCAGAGTAAATTGCCAAAAGAGATCAGTCATTATCAGGAGGAAAAAGGTGATCCCTGCAATAGTAGGGTCAAAAATCCTGCGCGCTAATAAATAGGCTACGAAACAAGCTACAATAAAGAATACCATGCTTAAGCCTACAACTACCCGGTCTAATTGATAAACACCGTCTGTCGCACCCATTCTCCATTTTTTAAAATTACCTGCGTCAACGGCCTTAAATACGATACCTAGAGCAATTGGGTAGAGAGGTGCATTAAAGGTGTCGGCCTTAGAGAGCTCTCGAAAAAAGGGCGCCCGATTTTTACTGATTTGAAACTGCCCAATCGAAACGGGACGAATCATTTTGGTTTTATATGACCCACGAGCCACTTCTCGAGCTAATTGGGCTTTTTCCATTCCTTTAGGAGTAGTCAAGCCATCGAAACCAATAAAGAGGTAAACAATAGCCGTCACTAACATGAGAGCTAAAACAATCAGGCGACGAGTAAGTAGAGCGAATGACATAGAGAGAATTTTACAATATAACTAGCTACCGTAATCTAATCAGTAAAGCAATGACTCAAAAAACTTCATGTATTATACAATGCGGGTAACGGTAATGCTTATTAGAGCTCTTCACCTTGCAGTTTACGCTGTAAGGTACGGCGACTCAATCCTAACAAGTCGGCGGCTTCACTTTTATTGTTGTTTGTATGTTCGAGGGCCGCTTGGATCGTCTCCATTTCAATTTCGCTGAGCAAAAAGCGGACGCTAGGGTCCAAATTGTCTCGTAAGCCGGAGCTTAGAGAGGCCCGCTTGCGCTTAATTAACTCGGCAGGCAGGTCATCTACTTGAATGACCTCTGTGAGCGACATAATCGCCGCGTTTTCAAGAACCGCGGCGAGCTGACGTACATTGCCAGGCCATTCTTGTTCCTCCAATACCGAGAGAGCTTCGGCGCTCAGTTTTTTGGCCCCTAGTTCATTATCATGCACTACTTTTTTCAGGAGGGCGTTGATTAATAACGGGAGGTCACCTGCGCGTTCACGAACAGGTGGAGGGCTGATTTTAACGACATTGAGACGGAAGTAGAGGTCTTCTCGGAACTCACCATCTTCCACTAAATTAGAGAGTGATTTGTTAGTGGCTGCTACTACGCGAGTATCAACTTCGATCGTTTTGTTTGAGCCTACTCGCTGGATTGCCCGTTCAGAGAGGGCTCGCAGGAGCTTCACTTGCATCGCAAGATCAATTTCCCCGATTTCGTCTAGGAATAGAGTCCCCCCTGACGCTTCTTCGAACCGTCCTACCCGTTGACTTTTCGCATCGGTGAAAGCTCCCTTCTCGTGTCCAAAGAGCTCAGACTCTAACAGTTGACTAGGTAAAGCCGCACAATTTACCACCACAAATTTTTCACGGCCAGAGAGATCATGCAATGCCCCCGCAACTAATTCTTTCCCCGTCCCAGATTCCCCTTCGATCAAAACGGTTGCCTTTGTAGGCGCGACTTGACGGATAACCTGCTTCATTTTCTGCATCTTAGGAGACGAACCAATGATTAGATCAAGCTTTGACTTAGGCGGGCGACCTCCTTTTTTCAGGGTTTTGACCTCCACTTCGAGCTCTTCATTCTTTTGCTCTAGATTACGCGTCTTATAAGCCCGTAAAAGAATGAGCTCTACTTCATCAATATTTAGCGGTTTAGTTACAAAGTGAAAGGCGCCAGCCTTTACTGCCGCCACGGCCGTTTCAACTGACCCGTAGGCTGTCATTACGACCGAGACAGGTGCATGTGGCTTGTTTTCAAAATCCTTCAGTAGATCCATCCCATTCTCTGCTCCGAGACGGAGATCTGTTAATAAGACATCAACTCGCTCAGTTGATAAAACTTCACGGGCACCGGATAAATCAGCAGCACTGTAACAATCAAAGCGATCTTCAAGAGCCTCTAATAAGCCCTCGCGGGTAGCGGCTTCATCTTCGACAATTAATAGAATGGGGCGATGCATGGCATTAAACTAAACAAAGGAATAACGAGAACAAAAGAAAAATAGCATCTCATGAACCAACTTCGATTGCCTCGTCATTGGTGCCTAGTAACTTCATCCGTTGGTCATAGCGAGGAAAGGCAAAGCTGACCGTTGTTCCTTGGCCGATTTCACTTTCTATATTAATCTCTCCCCCATGCTCGCGGATAATTCGACGGACGATTAACATCCCCAGGCCAGTTCCATTTTCCTTCTTGCTCGATTGAAAAGGTTCGTAGATCCTACCCATTTCTTCAGGAGAGATCCCCTGCCCGTCATCACGTACAGTGAGCCCCACTTCATAATCGGTCACTTTGGTAGAGACCCACATTTGCCCCCCATTCGCACTCATCGACTGACTCGCATTTCGTACCACATTGTAGAGTGCTTGGCGGATTTGCCCTCGATCAAGTTGGAGCTGCGGTAAGGAGTCCGCTAACTCAATTGATAACTGCGTATTACGAGCCGCTAACTCTTCCTCCATTCCTTCAACAGACGCTCGTAAAATTTCATTTAAATCCGTCGCTTCTCGTTTGGGTTGCGATGGACGCACCGCATGGAGAAAGTCTTTTAGAATCGTGTCGAGACGTTCGATTTCGGATTGAGCTTTGTCGACATGGGCCACCAACCCTTCATTCTCCAGCTTTACGAGCTTACGGCGGAGTAATTGCAGCTGGATCCCCAGGGAATTCAGAGGGTTCCCGATTTCATGAGCCACCCCTGCGGCTAAAAGCGTTAAGGCATTGAATCGTTCACTCTCTAGCGACTGTTCAGTCTCTTCAATCTGCGAAGTGATGTCACGGATAAGGAGGACTCGCCCAGCGACCACCTCCTCGTCCTCTAGATCGATCGTGTCTTTGATCGGCGCGGAATAGATATTCAGCACGCGCTTTTCAGGGTAGAGTACTTCCAAGTCGCGCGAAACTACACTCGCCTCATCTTTTGAAAAACTATTCCAATCGAGGCCTGGTAAAATCTCATCCAAGGATTTCCCAACGCATACCTGATCGCGAAGCCCGAACATTCCTTCGGCTGCATCATTAATAAACATCATCACTCCAGACGTATCAAAGAGTACTACCCCTTCCTGCAACGCCTCTAAGACTTGTTCTAAAAGCCCCTTTTCACGTGCAAGACGGTCCACAACGACTTCAACCTGTTTACTACTTAGGTTATCTAGACGTTGCAGGACTTTATCAATAAAACTACTCTTCACTCCTTCACTCTTTCATGCCTGCAAATGGGAGCAAAGCAAAAAATCTTCTACCATTCTGCGTAATCTCTCTTATACTACTTACCGTGCCTACTTCTTCGAACCCCCCTTTGAATTCAGCCTACGATACATATCAAGCTTTACACCACCAGCTTTCAGCTTCCATCAAAGGCCAAGACAAGACATTACACTATATCTTAGCCTGTTACTTCACAGGTCATCACGTCCTCCTCGAAGACTATCCAGGAACAGGAAAAACGACCCTCGCCAAGGAACTCGCGCGAAATCTAAAAAACAGCGAATATAAACGTGTTCAATTCACGCCAGATCTCCTCCCTTCAGATCTAACGGGCGTAAACATCTTTGACCCTGCCAAACGCGCTTTCCTCTTTCAGAAAGGCCCCCTCTTTTGTGATATTCTACTTGCCGACGAAATCAACAGGGCTTCCCCTCGAACCCAATCAGCGCTCTTAGAAGCGATGGCGGAGAAACAAGTTTCGATCGAAGGCACAACCTACCCACTTCCCGAAAGCTTTTTTGTAATCGCTACGCAGAACCCTATCGAATTCAAAGGCACGTATCACTTGCCCGAAGCGCAGATGGATCGCTTTGGTCTCCAGTGCTCACTCGGCTACCTTAATCACGAGGATGAACGCGCTATCCTAGACAAAGTCCTCCTTAACGAGCCCATTACCGCAGAGACGAATAGCTCTTTTGAGCTGGGATCATACCAAGAAGTTCAATCTGCGATTGCTAAGGTTCATCTTTCCGAGGAATTAAAAGACTACATCATTAAGCTAGTTTCAGAAACTCGTTCCGACCTTAATGTTCAGCTCCCTCTTAGTCCCCGTGCCACCCTCGGCCTGGCTAAAATCTCACAGGCCTATGCCTTCTCACGAGGAAAAGACTTTGTTACCGCTAGCATGATCCAAGAACTAGCCCCTGCTGTTTTAGCTCACCGGATCATGCTTACGAATCCATCACAAAACAACACCGCAGGAAAAATCGCTTATATTACTAAGCTGGTCGAAGGTCTCAGCCTGTGATTATTCCACAAAAAAAGCCACCGCTCAAATGCAGTGGCTTTTTTAAAGTGAAAATCGAATTTCAGAGCGCGATTAGTGCTCTCGTTGATAATGCCCTTTCTTGGCAAGCCAGATTGTCCGTTGGCGCTTACCTCCTGGAACAGCGGAAATTCGCTCCGTAGTGACTTCAAAGCCCGAGCGTTCCATCCGTCCTAGCACGATATTGTCTTTACGTTCCGTTACAACCCCTAGTAGCCCACCCATTTTCAGAGCGTTAGTGAAGTAGTTTAAGTATGGCTTACTAAGGAGGTCTTCCCCGTTTTTGCTACTACGCCATAATTCCGGGTCTACGAAAATCGCGTTGTATTCGTTAGTTTTCGCTCGGACAAAGGCACTAGCCTTATCAACTACGAACTCTGTGCGTTCAAGCGTATCACTCGCTTCGCACAAATGCTCTTTAAACCATTTGATGGATTCTTTATTTAGGTCAACAACATCGAAACGAGCTTTCTTTTGCGGCATAGATTCTGCAATCGCATTTAAGAAACTACCTAGCCCGAAGCCCACCACGAGAACCTTTGGTTGCTTTGCCGGACGGAATGGGCGGGACATCATGTGCGCCAATTCGTACTCACAGTTAATCTCCTTACTTGAGGTAATTGGATCGGAGTTTACTTGATAATATTTGACCCCGTCACGTTCATACAATCCGTATGTTAACTCGTCACTCTGTTTATATTCTGCTAGTAAGGTATAAGGCTTCATTTATAAATCTTGGCACATGACATGCACTCGCATCTCTCTTCTGAAAAGAAAAATCGGCATCAAAGCCTCATTCGAGTGCTTTCATGCCGATATATTAGTTTTTATTGGTAAATTATGACCTCCTACTCTCGGTAATCTTTCGGAGCTTCAGGGGCTACAGGAGCTTGTTTTGAGGTCTCGTACGTGTTGGACGCGGGGTCATAACCATCTTTGTAACCAAGAAGCGGTTTAAAAGCCTGGCTCTCTTTATTACCGGTAAATACACCCGCAACCTTATTACTAGCTGTGGTAACATCACGACTGACTCCCACGAAGGTATTACAGGAGGATAAGAATAAGGATCCCGAGATTAGAGCTAATGGTATAATTTTCATAAGAGTTTAACCTTTATTAACTAACTCGAAACCTAAATGCAAGCAGAATAATATTATGAACACTGTTTTTAAAGGGCCTAGCCCGTGCTCTAAATAATACCCACAAAAAAACCCACTCCGTAGAGTGGGTTTAAGAGAAAAAATCTTTAAAGGGGTAACTTAGAGAGCCGCCTTAAGATTAGATGAAGCTTTAAATCCAACGTTCTTAGACGCTTTGATTTTAAGTGGCTCACCTGTCTTAGGATTACGACCGTCACGAGCTGGACGCTCACGAACTTCGAATGTACCAAAGCCAATCACTTGAACTTTACCATCTTTCTTAATACCGTCTGCAATAGACTTAAGTACAGCTGTTACTGCTGCTTCCGCTTCTTTCTTGGTGCCGCTTTCAAGGTTAGCGCTTACTGCTTCGATTAACTCTGATTTGTTCATAGTGATAGAATAAAAAGCTAGATTGATAACGGTTGTAAAGGCAAAAAGGCATGAAATTCCCTTTATTCACGAAAAAACAGATAAATATAAATAAATCAGGCTGAATGATTGAGTAGTCCATTATTGAAAACGGGATACGCTAACGTACTACTTGAAATTGTATTCTCTCATAGCAGCAAGTAATACTGATCACTCTTTTAGGAGTGCAATTCCAGCATGATTTATTAGAGTAAAGAGTTTATAGAGAGCTTGTTATCAAAAACGTCGCGTAAATCACTACTCTCATATACTAATTATCTGACTAATTCCTAAGCTTGCTAGAAAGGGTTCTAATTTCCTACATTATAACGTTTAGAAAAAGCTTAGGTTTAGGAAAGTTCGCCCTTAATTTTTAAGGGGCTTACGACCCTCTTAAATCCTTTGTTTATATGAACTGAAGTGACTTTGTGAAAAATTTCACAAATTCAACTTGCGCCAGAGGAAGAAAGTCGTTTATAGAGTTCACGAAATTAACTACCGTAATGCGATCCCTAACGAGTAAACTCACTATAGCAACCCTAGCATCAGTAATGCCAGCCATGGCAGCAGAGGGCGGCCACCAAATGCCTCTCTTCGCTGAACCCATTCCTGGGTTTAACGGCATGTTCACAAACTCGATGATCATGACTTGGATCGCGGCGGCTATTCTAATCGTCTTCGCAAAGATCGCAACGAAAGAGATCGTCATGGTTCCGCAAGGACTACAAAACTTCGCTGAATGGGTTGTAGAAAGCCTCTACGATTTCCTTGAAGGCATTCTTGGTACACACCTAGTTAAAAAGACCTTTTGGTTCTTCGCTACTCTATTCCTCTTCATCCTCGTCACCAACTGGCTCGGACTCTTCCCAGGCGTTGGCACAGTCGGTTGGGGTATGCATACTAGCCACCCTGTAACACTTCTTCGTGGTGGTAACGCTGACATTAACAACACTGGAGCACTTGCAATCACCTCTTCCCTCTTCTGGTTAGTATGGGCGATCCAAGAAAACGGCTTCAAAGGTTTCCTTGCTCACATCTTCGCTCCACAAGAACGTGAAAAAGGAGCAATGGGTTACATCATGGTAGCAATCTTTATTGTTGTGGGACTTCTAGAGGTGATCTCGATCGCTATTCGCCCTCTCGCCCTTAGCTTCCGTCTCTTCGGAAACATCTACGGTGGTGAGCAAGCATTAGAGACTCTTATGACTCTAGTGCCAAAATGGCTCGCCTTCGCTCCTCCACTTGCGTTCTACTTCATGGAGCTCCTAGTTGGACTTATCCAAGCTCTCGTATTCACCCTTCTTACCTCAGTATTCCTTAAACTCATCTGTGACCATGGAGACCATGATCACGAGGAAGCTCACTAAACCCCTTTCACTTACTCGACCATATGGCGTCATTGCTGTGGGAGTAAGAGAATAACCAACTAAACCAAAAACAAACATTATGTTCGAACTAATCAACACAATCGTAGCAGCTTCCACAGTATGGCAGTTTGCATTCGCAGCAGCTGGCGCAGGAATCGGCATCGGCCTTATCGGAATGAAAGCAGCTGAAGCTACAGGTCGTAACCCTGGAGCAGCTAACGACATCCGTACGCTTGCAATTATTCTTGCAGCTCTTATTGAAGGAGCATTCCTTCTTACAATCATTCTTGGAAAAGGTTAATCCCTCTTCAAGTTTAGGACGCCCCGTAATAAGGGCGTCCAAATTATATTTTTACCTGATTTACCCCCCTTTCCCTCAAAAAAGCTTAAATACTCACAACTATGCTATTAACTATCCTTGCGGCCTCCACAGAAACAGCTGCTGCTTCAGGCGGTCTCGTAGAAGACCTGCAAAAGAATTTCGGCCTTAATTGGGCATACCTCATAGCTCAGTGTATTAACTTTGTTATCGTTGCATACGTTCTCAAGAAGTTCGCTTTCGGACCTATCGGAGACATGCTCAGCCAACGTCGTGAGCGTATCGCTGAAGGTGAAGCAAAGCTGAAGCAAATCGAACAAGACCTCCAAGATTCCGAAAAGCGCACTGCTGAAGCTATCGAAAAAGCAAACAACAAGGCTAAGGAAATGATCACGGAAGCGAAAACTAGCGCTGCCAACATCACTGAAGAGAAAACGCAGGAAGCAATCGCTTCTGCACAAAACATTCTCGCTAAGGCTGAAGAAACAGCCAAAGCTGAACGTAGCCAAATGGTTAAAGAACTTAAGTCTGACTTCGGTAAGCTCGTTGCAACTGCAACTGCAACTGTTTCTGGCAAAGTTCTCACCGATGCGGATCACAAGTCTATCAACGAAGACGCGCTCGCTGTTATCGAAAAATAATTTCACCACCCTTACCTTAGTCAATCACTATGAAAGTTTCTAAAGCATCTAGAGAATTCGCGACGCGCGTTTACCGTATGTGTCTTGAGAACGGCGAGCTCGATGAGAGCAAGCTCTCCAAGTCCATCAAATTCCTCGGCGAAAAGCGTCCAAGCGACTACCTTGGCGTTCTTACAGAGCTGAAGAGACTCGTTCGGATTGACGTAGATAAGCGTACTGCTCACGTAGAGAGCGCACAGAAGATCACCGCAGCTGACCAAACTCGTATCGAGAAGTCACTCACCGCAAAGCATGGTAAAAACCTCGTCTTCCATTATTCTACCAATAAAGACCTCATCGCAGGTCTTAAAGTAAGAGTTGGCAGTAGCGTCTATGACGGAACTGTTCTCAGCAAAATCAACCGACTTGCCAACTCTCTTTAATCTCTTTCTTTTATACCCTTTTAAAAACCAATTAATCACCCCAACAAAATAGCCTGCCATGAGCACAATTCTTGAACAACTCGAAAAGGAAATCTCAAGCGTTTCCACAACAGTAGAAAAAGCGAACATCGGTGTCATCCGTGAAATCGGTGACGGCGTCGCCAAGGTTGAAGGTCTTAGTGATGTTCAACTCAATGAAATGATCGAGTTCCCTGGTGGAGTTACAGGTCTCGCACTTAACCTTGAAGAAGGATCAGTCGGGGTTGTACTTCTCGGAGACTTCACTAGCCTCAAAGAAGGTGACGAATGTAAGACTACAGGAACACTCCTTTCAGTACCTGTAGGTGAAAACCTTCTCGGACGTACAATCGATGCTCTCGGTGTTCCTATCGATGGCAAAGGTGATATCGAAGCTTCTGCTAATTACCCAGTAGAGAAAATCGCTCCTGGTATCATTAAGCGTGAATCTGTTTCTGTTCCTGTACAGACCGGAATCATGGCGATCGATGCCATTGTCCCTATCGGACGTGGTCAACGTGAACTTATCATTGGTGACCGTGGTACTGGTAAAACAACCATCGCGATTGACACCATCATTTCTCAGTCCAACCAGAACAAGGCTGCGGCCGCTGGTAAACTTAAGGACCACAAGCCTCTCTACTGTATCTACGTAGCGATCGGACAAAAGCGCTCTAACGTTGCGGGAATCATCAAGACTCTCGAAGACGCAGGTGCTATGGAATTCACCACCGTTGTAGCCGCTACTGCTTCTGACCCAGCTACTATGCAATACCTCGCACCGTACACCGGTTGTGCTGTTGCAGAGTACCACATGGATCAGGGTAAAGAGTGTCTCATCGTGTTTGATGACCTTTCTAAGCACGCTGTAGCTTACCGTCAAATGTCACTCGTACTTAAGCGTCCTTCTGGTCGTGAAGCTTACCCTGGTGACGTATTCTACCTTCACTCACGTCTCCTTGAGCGTTCCGCACGTCTTTCTAAGGCTGCTGGTGGTGGTTCTCTTACCGCTCTTCCAATCATTGAAACACAAGCTGGTGACGTATCTGCATACATCCCAACTAACGTGATCTCGATTACAGATGGTCAGATCTTCCTTGAAACAGACCTCTTTAACCAAGGTATCCGCCCAGCGATCTCAGTAGGTCTCTCCGTATCTCGTGTAGGTGGAGCTGCTCAGACTAAGACGGTTAAATCTGTATCAGGTACAACTAAGCTTGATCTTGCTCAGTACCGTGAACTTCAGGCCTTCGCCCAGTTCGGATCTGATCTCGATGAATCCACGCAGAAGAAACTCGACCGTGGAGCTCGTATCGTAGAACTCTTCAAGCAAAACCAATACTCACCTCTCTCCATGCAGGAAGAGTCCGTGATTCTCTTTGCAATGCAGAACGGTTACTTCGACAGCGTAGATGTTGATAGCGTACTTCAGGCCAAAGCCGACATGGTAGAATTCTTCCAAACGCGTAAAGCAGATCTCCTTGAGATGATTGCTAACGAGAAGCCTGACCTTAAGAAAGGCAGTAAAGATGCTATCGATGCTGTAAAAGCAGCTCTCGACGACTTCGCTTCTACCCAAGCGTAATTCACCCCCCACTCTAGTTAGAACTAACGGACCCCAAGAATGGCTAACCTACAAGACATCAGAAGACGGATTAAGTCGATCCAGAATACGTCCCAAATCACCAAGGCCATGCAAATGGTCGCGGCCGCTAAGATGAAAAAGGCGCAAGACCAAGCAATTGCTGGTCGTGCCTACGCTGACCGCCTCAACGCGGTTCTCGTGAATCTTAAGGCGAACATGGAAGGTCTTGCTCACCCATTCTTGAAAGTTGAAGAAGAAGGTAAGCACCTTATCCTAGTTATCTCAACCGATAAGGGTCTCTGTGGAGGCATTAACACCAACGTTCTTAAGAAGGTCCGCAAGGAACTTCCTGTAGATGGCGACTACGTCACCGTTGGTAAAAAACTCCGCGAGCAAATTGCTAAAGCGCAGCAAAACCTCATTGCTGACTTCCCTATTGTTGACCCTGTTCCTTTTGAGGAAGTAAAGGTCATCTCTAAGTTCATCTCCGATGAGTTTATCTCAGGGAAGTACAACAAGGTTTCCGTTGCCTTCACTAACTTCATCTCGACCCTCGTACAAGAGCCTCATATCTCACAACTTCTCCCTATCGACCCATCTAAGCTTGCTGAAAAGCAAGACTACGAAGGTGTAGGTAAAGGTAAGGTTAAGGAGACTGACCACGCTATTGAAGAAAAGGAATACACCTTTGAGCCAAACCCAACAGCGGTTCTTGATACCCTCCTTCCTCAGTACATTAACTTCCAGGTTTACCAAATGATCGTAGAAGCCCGCGCCTCTGAGCACTCCGCTCGTATGGTAGCCATGAAATCTGCGACTGATAACGCCAACAACCTCGTTAAGGATCTTAAAGTCGAATACAATAAGCTTCGTCAAGCTGCGATCACGCAAGAGCTTCTCGAAATCACCACTGCTATGAAAGCAATGGAATAATGTCCCCTCTAATAAATTTTAACTAATATTAACCCTCTTCCCCCACACAAATCTACCCATGAGCAATAAAGGAACCATCGTTCAAATCATCGGAGCTGTTGTAGACGCCGATTTCTCAGCAGCAACTAAACTCCCAGACATCTATAACGCTGTCGAGGTCAACTACGACCTCTTTGGCACGGCTATTAACCTCATTCTCGAAGTGCAGCAGCACCTCGGTGACGGTCGCGTCCGTGCAGTAGCTATGAGCACCACAGACGGTCTCAAGCGTGGCATGGACATTATCGATACAGGTAAGTCTATTGAAGTACCAGTTGGAGAGCAAGTTCTCGGACGTATCTTCAATGTTACCGGTGAACTCGTAGATGAGAACGTAAAACTCGCTGAACCAGACAAGAAGTCTCAGATTCACCGCGCTGCCCCTACTCTCGTTGAACAAGCAAGTAGTGCTGAAATCCTCGAAACAGGGATCAAAGTAATCGACCTTGTCTGCCCCTTCCTTAAAGGTGGTAAAGTTGGTGCCTTCGGTGGTGCTGGTGTAGGTAAGACCGTTGTAATCATGGAGCTTATTAACAACATTGCGAAAAACCACGGTGGTTACTCCGTATTCGCAGGTGTTGGTGAACGTACTCGTGAAGGTAACGACCTTTACTGGGAAATGATCGAATCAAACGTTATTAGCGTTGAACGTGATGCAGAGGGTGAGCCAATCATCAATGCTGATGGTACTCCTCAACTTGCAGAAGGATCAAAAGTAGCTCTCGTTTACGGTCAAATGAACGAGCCTCCAGGAGCACGTCTCCGTGTTGCTCTCTCTGCCCTTACAATGGCTGAGTACTTCCGTGACGAACAAGGACAAGACGTACTTCTCTTCGTAGATAACGTCTTCCGTTTCTCACAAGCAGGTTCTGAGGTATCCGCCCTTCTCGGTCGTACCCCTTCTGCTGTAGGTTACCAACCAACTCTTGCAGAAGAGATGGCGGGACTCCAAGAGCGTATTACTTCTACCAATAAAGGATCAATCACCTCACTCCAAGCGGTATACGTACCTGCGGATGACCTTACTGACCCAGCTCCAGCTAACACCTTCGCTCACCTTGATGCAACGGTTGTACTTGAGCGTTCTCTTGCTGCACAGGGACTCTTCCCTGCGGTTGACCCACTCGCATCTTCTTCTAAGGCGCTTAGCCCTGAGATTTGTGGTGAAGAACACTTCGCAGTTGCTCGTGGCGTACAACAAGTACTCCAGCGCTACAAAGACCTTCAGGACATCATCGCGATTCTCGGAATGGACGAACTTTCAGACGACGATAAGCTCACCGTTTACCGTGCTCGTAAGATCCAACGTTTCCTCACCCAACCCTTCCACGTTGCAGAAGTATTCAACAACGTTCCAGGAGTACTCGTAAAAGTTGATGACACCGTCAAAGGCTTCCGCGAACTTCTTGATGGAAAGTGGGATGACGTACCAGAAGGTAACTTCTACATGCGTGCTGACCTCTCCACCGTCGCTCGCGACGCAGAGTAAACACTCTCAGTTTTTTCAGCCTCCTCCCTGTGTCTCACAGCGCGGGGGTTGACTAAAGCTGGCAATATCAACATATTACCACCTCTCACCCTTACGCGCTATGCCTATCCAACTTGACATCGTAACTCCAGAAAAGAAAGTATTCTCTGACGTAGTAGAAGACATCTACCTCCCCACCCAACTCGGTGAAACAGGGATCCTCTCAGGGCACACCGCCCTCGTTACTCCTCTAGAGCCAGGTGAACTCCGTTATAAGAAAGACGGCGAATACATCGAATTCGCTATCGGCGAAGGCTTTATGGAAGCTACACAAGAAAGCGTCACCGTCCTCACTGACATCTGTGCATGCCACGAGGAGATCGACGAAGACGTAGTCGAAGCCGCCATGAAACGCGCCGAAGACGCCCTCGCTGACACCGACCACACCGCTGACCCAAGCCAAGTCTTGGCACTACAGGCCACCATCGCCAAGTCCCTCGCCCAGCTCAAGCTCAAGCGCAGGTACAAGTAAGCCCCCCAGCGAACTTACCATTCTCAAAACTAAAAAACTCCCGCTCGTTTGAGTGGGAGTTTTTTTGTATTCCGGGCACTAGATTTCGCTCTTGAATTAGCATTCAACCTTTGTAGTATAAGCCGTATACAATATGATCGACTCTCTGAAACCAGCTAATAGAGCACAGGTGAGTGATCTAATACTGTAAGGCTAAATATGTGTACTCTTGTCCAGTCATTATCAGATTTCATAAGGTTTACCCGTGTTGGTCAGCCTGATATTGCCACATTCATATATAGAGCTCAGCCCTCAAAGAAGAAGACCGCCCAGGGAAGTGTGTCTGATACCTTGCTTTTACCGTCTATTATGCGGCATCAAAGAAGAGCTGACTTAACCCTCAGAGAGACCGAAGAGCAAATGCTCAAAGATTTTCAGAGAGAAGCTCCTTCATTGCTCTCTATACAGCCAACATCATCAATAGAATGGATGGCTCTAGCTCAGCATCATGGAATCCCAACACGGCTTTTGGATTGGACTACAAACCCTTTAGTTTCTTTATTTTTCGCCGTTGAGAACCAAAATTCAAAATTTCCAAGTCACATATACAGAGGGAAAATTTATAATACTCAAGTTTATGCAGAGAATGGATCAGAAGATACAACTACTTTAGATCCAGATGCAGGCCCCTTCAGGTTCTACATGCCAAGTTATGCAGACCGGAGGATTGCCGCTCAGTCATCGTGTTTCACTTTGCACCCACAGTTTGAGTTTGATCAGCGGGAAGCGTATTTCCACCATTATCAGGAAATACTTCCAAATGAGTTACAAGTGACCAGGTGTATCATCCCTGTTGCAAGATTTGGTCCAATTAAAGCTGAGCTTTATGAGATAGGGATTTCCCATAAGACAATATTTCCAGGTTTAGACGGCTTAGGAAAGTCTATATCATATGCGAATACAGCACAACGTGACATAATAAGAGAGCCTTGGGACTAGCTTACCTAACGAGTTATTACCTCTAAAAACCCAAAAACTCTTACTTTCTGAACTCTTGGACCTCAAGGATAAGAAAACTCTGCTCAAGAAGTTAAAGACTTGAAACTCATGATTGAAAAGATGCTTGTGTAGTTTCTTGAATTGTTTATTGTTCTATTGATCACTAAAATGCTAAGTAACTCATGAACAAAGACCTTATCCATAAACTTACGAATGACTTTGAGTCCGGCGCACAGCAAACCGAAGGAGGGGTAGAATTCTGGCTTGCTCGTGACATCCAGCACCTACTTGGATACACTAAATGGGACAATTTCACCAATGTCATATCCAAGGCGAAAACTGCCTGCGAAGTAAGTGAACACAGTATTATAGACCATTTTGCTGACGTCGGGAAAATGGTCGAACTCGGCTCTGGTAGCACGCGAGAAGTGGATGACATCATGCTCACCCGCTACGCCTGCTATCTACTCGCTCAGAATGGTGATTCAAGGAAAGCCCCAATCGCCTTTGCTCAAACCTACTTTGCAATACAAACCCGCAAGGCGGAAATCATTGAGCAACATCTACTCGAAACCGAGCGTGTACAAGCGCGTGAAAAGCTCAAGCAAACCGAAAAAGAACTCTCTGACACCATCCAACAACTCACTGGTGGTGGACAAAATTTCGGACTGATTCGTAGCAAAGGAGATACAGCTCTCTTTGGTCGGACGACCCAAGCAATGAAACAAAAATGGGATGTCCCAAAGAACAAGCCGCTCTCAGATTTCGCTCCCACTATTATCTTAAAAGCAAAAGACTTTGCCACCGAGATCACCATTCACAATGCTCGCGATAAGGAGATGGAGACAGAAAGACTGATCTCTCAGGAGCACGTTACCAATAACCAAGCAGTAAGGAACACCCTCATTGATCGAGGGATCACACCTGAAGACCTACCCCCTGCTGAAGACGTAAGTAAAGTCAAACGCAGGCTAGATTCGACGGTGAAAAAATCACTCAACAAAACAGATTCACTAGGCGGACAAGGCTAATAGATACCTTGCTCTAGAACATCAAAACCGTCCGCTATTCCTTTATTGCTGGGCGGGGCCTAGGAAGGT
>JALZUI010000023.1 GCA_023301545.1 Akkermansiaceae bacterium | reverse complement strand
GATGATTGGCCGTTACAGCACCGCCAAGGTAGAGTTTTCTGTACTAGAGGAGGAGTTTCTCAAAATCTGTCGGAAACTAAAGGTGCTAGAGCAGGACGGTTAGTTCTTTGTTGTTTTACGCTCTTTGACATTTTGCAGGATCATCAGGATCAGTAGAATGATGAGCGAAAGGAAAGAGCCTAAGTAGCTGCCATTGTGAATGTTTCCGACCAGAATAAACGGGCTTACGGTTTCGTCCAAAAGCTCAAAAGAATACTTATAAAACGGATCGGCATGGTTACCAAAGAAGGTGAACTTGAGCGCGAAGAGTATGGCGACTGCGGCGGAGGTGAAAAATAAGATCGCTACAGATTTCCCTAAACGAAGGTAACTGCGCTTAGAATCATGTGCTCTCCAGGCGGCTCTAGCGAGAAGCCAACCAGCAATAAGCCCTACCCACCAACTCGCTAAAACTCCGATTTTAGTAGCTAACCAGCGATGGGGCAAAGCACTCTCTTCATAGCCAAATTGGTGAAACTTGAAATGGGTATAATATTCTGGGGAGAGCGAGTAGGTGATTTGGTCATGAATAATTCCATAAACACTGGCGGAGAGGCTCCCGATCAACGCTCCCAGAACGCAAAACCGGATACATTTAAATGAAAGTCGAGGTAACAGCTGCATAGCTAATTTTTTGGGAAGATGCGTTATTCAGGATCACTCCCAGAGGTAAGACTGTTCGGTGCCGATTAGGTCGCCATTTTGGTGCAGCTCAACGCGCCAGGCGAGAATGCGTCCAGAATTGAGGTATTCGGGACCTGTGATGGAGAACTCCGCTTGATTTGGTTGATCCGGGGTAACCGCAGTTTCTAGGAAGCGCGGAGTACGCCCTTGATCGGGTTGTATATAGGCTAGTTTGACTTGGACGGGTTCGTTAGGCGTTCGCTCCAATTGCTTTTTCCATCGGATGGTGAAGTAATGGCCATGCTTTTGCTTGCGGTCTTCGGCTTCGATATTCCGTTGGTAGCGGAATCGAGCCTCAGCGGTAATCATGGGTTCTGAGGAATCGAGTGAAGATTCGCCGCGGAGGTGGAAGAGGGAAACCTCCAATGGCGGGGCACAGCTGACTAGGAGAAGTGGAGTGAGCAGTGCGAGAAACAGTTTCATATAAGTTTCCTAATAAGTTTCTTGTGGAGAGGGAATGAAATTTTTATGTTAATTCGCGAGTCGATGAACGAATTTGTAAAACAAAAGCTAGATGCCTATGTGGCCTCGCAAGGATTACGCCAGACAAAGCAGCGTAATAAATTAGTGGAGGAGATCTTTTCGTCGGCTGAACACTTTACGATAGAAGAGCTCTTAGAGCGCTTGCGTAAGACCGATGTCCGGGCGTCACGGGCGACGGTGTACCGAACCGTTAAGTTATTGGTGGAGGCTCAAATGTTGTTTGAGATCGACCTCGGGGAGGATGTGACCACTTACGACCCCAACTTCATGGAGAACCCCGTACATAATCACCTAGTTTGTGTTGATTGTGGGAAGGTGGTTGAGTTTGAGGACAATCATTTGGAATTACTCAATGACTGTCTTTCCCGCAGAATGGGGTTTCGCCCCGTCAAGAAATCGCTCCGGATCGAAGCCTGTTGCGAGAAATTGCGTTCGACTGGGATGTGTGCTAGTTTGATCGAAGCGCGCGTGAATCAAAAGCGCCTGCCAAATCAGAGGAAGTAATTTACGCGAAGGGACTTCTAAGAAGAATGAAAAACGAGACGAAGAAAAAGGGGAGTGGTAAAAGCGCTCCTAAAAAAGTGGAGAAGAAAGCCGCCAAGAAAGCAGTAAAAAAGAGTGCTAAGAAAACGGGAAAACCGCTCGCTAAAAATAGAGGGAACAAAACCGTGAGTGAGATTACCACTCGGCAGACTTACAGTTTAGCGGCCTTATTAGTTCTTCCTTGTGCGGCGATGATTAAGCTCGCATTTTTTGACAAATTAGCTTGGGCCGTGCTCTGTGTTTTAGGCGCGATGCTGATTCTGCAGCTGATTAGTTTTATTCAGCTGAGACGTGATAAGAAAAAGGCGGAAGCTGATGAGTGGCGGATTTCTGAGCCCTCGCTGCACATGCTAGAATTTCTAGGTGGTTGGCCAGGTAGCTTTGTCGCCCAGCGCCGTTACCGACACAAAACCGCTAAACGCAGCTACCAAATAGCGTATTGGCTAATCGTCGTCTGCCACCTCGCCTTAGCCCTAGACCTTCTCTTTGATGGAGTAGCTTACACCATTGTGCACGGGGTACTAAGCTCGCTCCAAGACTCAATCAAACCTTCTTAGGGAAGGGGTGCTTTCATCCAACAATCTCTTAGAGAGCGCACGAGGAGAGTCTAGGCTTCGGCTGGACGATACTATTTAAGAATAAGAGACTAAGTTAATTATTCTAATAATACAGAAGTTTCGCTTATATAAATATCTTACAATTCCAAAAATTTTAGGTATCTTAAATACGAATATTGGTTGGTAAAGGGAACGCAATAATAAATCTATCTTAACTAAATTATAGAGGCTACCTTTTCCCCTTGAAACCAAATCTGTTCTTTGTATTATAAGCATTAGTAAATGAGATCGACCCATTACAACCAGC
>JALZUI010000022.1 GCA_023301545.1 Akkermansiaceae bacterium | reverse complement strand
AAACGAACGCAAATTTGTTTCGAGCTCAAGCCAGCGTCAACCATCCAGAATCCATCCTCTGGAGAGCCAAAGACAATACAGTTGCCTGCACTACCACTACCTAAAACGACCAACTTCATAAGTGCAAAATCAATGAGGAGAAATCATGCATTGGTCACGCCTTTTTTTAATGATAAAATCCGCCACGGAAAAAAGAACAACGCATAAACAACGGCATAGACCAGAAAGTGCTCCAAATTGAACTTAGCGCAGCCCGCAAAGAAGAAAATTAATAGATGCATTTTGATCACACTTTTATAAGGAGCGCTGAGATCACTAGATTTATTACGTTTCCCCATCACTGGCCTTACTAAAAAAGGTTTCATCAAAACCTCTCGGGAAGCAATAAAAGCCGGAATCAAAAAGACTCCATACGCGGGAATAACGGTCGTAAATATCTGCTCAAAAATAAACCCTAGCCCTCCTCGATTTTCGCTCAAAGGGAAAAAGCTTTGTAAGAACGCGCCATGCCCAAGATGAAACCCTCCAAAGTGAATAGTGAAAAACACGAGCATTAATGCCCCTTGAAACAAGGATCTAGTAAGTCCTTCTCCATCTGTCCGTTCTGAATGCCAAGCTCCTCCTACAATCGTCGCTACAATGATAAGAAACCCGACAACTAAACTACTGAGCCATAGACTCCAGACTAAATCCTTTACCTCCCATTTCAGAACATATGCCATCGCAAGACTGGCGGAAAAGGCAAAGACATCCCATAGATATGAGAGAGGCTTTGAGGTTCCAAGGGATCGCATTCTCCGACCATACAAAAACTATTTTCAACCTAACAGTTGAAATATCGATTTTTAGTACGAGAGTATGGCCTATGGACACGGAAACGCTCAGCATGCCTAATCAAGGCGCCTTTATGCCCTACCCTGTATCGACCTTAAGCCCCAAGATCATTCCTAATGATCTTACCAACTTTAAGAGCCGCGGAATCAGCAAGGTAGAACGCGAGCTTGAGCAAAAGTTAATCGAAATGCGTGAGCAATATATCCGTACAATCGAGCAATTCAACTGGAACAAGCTCCTCTATGAAGCTGATCTAAACTTCGAGCCTGTCATTGGACAACTTTATTACCTCTACAAAATTCGTGGCCAACACACCCTCTCTATGATTCCACCTGAGGAATGGATCTATCCCTCCTTAGGAACCTTTCGTCTCAACGCGGATCAACAGTGGGATCCAATCAGCATTCCTGATTCTATCGACCGCGAACAACTCTTCGCCTGATTTACGTCCACAAAAAAAGCTCGCCCAACGGCGAGCTTTTAATTTGATACCTCCTCGGTTCGTTTACTCTGGAAGAATCTCCCAGATTTCGCAAATTTGATTCGCAAAATCGTTGGATCCTGAGAAGCGATCAGTTTGGCCTAGGAAAACGGCTTTTACAGTCTGCGTAGCGCCTCGCTGAATATCTGTGAGTGTTGCAACAGAAGTCGCTCGTTTAGCAGAAAGCTCGCGGTTAACACCTTTATCACCAGACTTCGAGGCATATCCTACAATGAGGTATTCCGCATTAGGAGACGTGGCCATGAGGCTTTTCTGAATCACAGCCGATTTTTCAACTCCGACGGTAGAAGATCCAGAGGAAAAGTTAACAGACTCTACTACACGTGCATTCAACTCTTCTTGGATGCGGCTGTAGACGTTAATCCGTTCAGCGTTAGAGCTTCCCTCTAAGGTAACAAGTCTTCTAAAGAGGCCCTGCCCTTTTTCACTAAGCATATTCGCATCTTCAGCAAACAAGCGACTACGGTTTGTCTGTGACTTAATCGCTACTAGCTCTTGCTTAAGTCGTCGATTTTCTTCTTGTAAGCGAACCAATTCTGCCTGTGATGGGGAAGAGTTCAGCTCTGCTCGCAGGCGATCTAACTGAGCTAATAAAGATTGGTACTCCGCGGAATCTGGAGCGTTCTGCAGAAGTGCATTAAGGCGAGCCACTTCGTCATTAGCAGAAGCTAAGAGGCGTCTTGCGTCGGCCAACTGAGTTTCTAGCTGCCCTTTCATCGCCCCATTAATCTGAGAGCTTTGGAGCTGCCTTTGTAACTCAGCTAGTTGCTGGGAAAGCGAGCCATTGAGCGTATTCATATTATCTAGCTCCCCTTGTTTTTGAGCCAACTGCGCATTATTAGATGCGATCGTGCTAGAGAACTGACTCAGCAGACGAGAGAGTTCGTCCGCGTCTGATGAGATACGATTTGCCACCGCTTCTGCAGACGTACTGTTAATCACACCTGAGCTGAGCGCATAAGGATTTGCGGAGGGGTTACCTCTTCCGAGACTATTCCAATCACTCTTATTCTTGCCCATGGTGTAGAAGACGATTCCTGCAGTCGTCGCGAGCATCAGAAAGATAAGAAGCCCCAGGAGCTTAGAGTTATCAGCTTGGCGCACTGGAGCGGCCGTCACGTATTGAGTCTGAGGAGCTTGTCTAGTGGTGACTACTCGCTCCACGGTCTGATTAGTGTCAGGTGTTGGATCTTGCATGGTGTGTTAGATATTGTTTTTTAGTAAAAGATATAAGTACTTACATGGATAGAGCGCACATTTTGTTACTTTGCAACCTCTAAAAGTTCTTTTGGGTGTTCTATTAAATAAGTTGGCCCTTCAATTTCCAATGATTCTTTGGAGTTAAAGCCCCAAGTAACAGCCGCCACAGATATTCCAGATTTGTGAGAGGCTTTTACATCACGGATTTCATCTCCAATATACAGCATATCACCCTTTTTAATCGAAAAGGTCCGCGAAATCGAATTCAAATGCTTAGACTTCCCTGTCAATTTCGACGTTGAGCTAATAAAGGTGAACAGATCCCGTATTCCGTAATTGTTGAGAAAAAGCTCTACGTTTTCAGTTGAATTAGAGGTAAGGATCCCAAAGTTGTCAGTGTTTTTCCGTAGCTCATGGAGCGTCTCTAACATCCCATCTATGAGACTTAGCTGATCTACCCGTTCTTTGAAAATCTTACGCCCTTTATTGAGAAGGAACGGAAGCCTAAACTTAGACACCCCTAACTCCTTCGTTAGCATCTTCAGGTTACAATGGCGTAGCGCTGGAATCTCTTCAGGCTTTACTACTTTATAACCATGCTCTTCTGCTAATACATTATAGACTTCAGCTGCTTGCGTTAGAGTATCCGCAATCGTTCCGTCAAAGTCGAAGATAAGTGATGAGTATTTCATTAAGTGAGAGGCGAACACGCAGTTTTGCGAAATCTAGCTATTAAGCAAGGCTTAAGTTAGGGTTGATATTTGTATTCAGAGAAGATTCTTCGCCTTTTTGGTGATAGAGCCAAGCCGCGTAGGAGATCATTGCAGCGTTATCAGTCGTGTACTCACGTTCACAGGCTAAAAAGGTTTTTCCTCGCTTCCCGAGCTCATGCCCTAACGTCGAAACTAGAGCCTGATTACAACTCACTCCTCCTGAAATCGTCACGAGCTCACATCCTGTTTCCTTAAGCGCCAACAGCGTCTTTTTGACCAGTGAATCTATAATCGCCCGTTGAAACGAGGCGCATAAATTAGCTAACACCTCCCCTTCCGGCTTCAACTCCGCAGAATACCCCAGTTCCTTCAACTTATACAAAACTGAGGTTTTAAGACCAGAAAATGAGAAGCTAAGTTTCCCGGGCAGCGAACGAGGAAACTCATAAGCCTTAGCGTCTCCCCCCATTGCTTCTTTTTCGATTTCCGGACCTCCTGGGTAAGGTAATCCCAGCATGCGACCAACCTTATCAAAGGCCTCTCCTGCCGCGTCATCCATCGTTTCTGCCACCAGTTGATACTCTCCTAGACCTCTCACGTGAATCAACATCGTGTGACCGCCCGAGACAATCAAAGCCAAATGAGGCGGAACCTCTTCTAACCCTTGACTTATAAATGGAGAGAGTAGGTGCCCCTCCATGTGGTTCACGGAATAAAATGGTTTCTTATGTGCGATAGCGAACCCCTTTGCCATCGCGTGCCCAATGAGTAAAGAAGAAGACAGCCCCGGACCTCCAGTTGCGCCGAACCCACTAATTTCATCCAGTGCAACCTCGTTACGGTCAAGGATTTCACGAACCAAAGCAGGAAGGTTCTGTGAGTGATTACGAGAGGCCACCTCAGGAACCACCCCTCCATATTGCCGATGAATGGCGATCTGAGAAGAGATCAGAGAATCCACGATCTCAGGTCCATTTGGCCCCGCTTTCACGATCGCAACTGCAGACTCATCACAACTCGTCTCAAGGGCTAAAAGGTAAGAAGACATATTACAAACAGGGTACTAATCCTCTCCCTTCATAGATGCAAGAACTAGTAATGTTTTTCATCGACCTCCTTCGAGAAGATACGGTGCTACTTGTAACCACTTGCACAAAATAACATAAGAAACTTGTGAACGCCCATAATCCGTTCTAGGTCTATAATAACCGTAACAATTCCTCTTCGAACTATGACCTTTGATAAATATATATTCACGAGCTTCTTGAAAGCTATCAAAATCCACAAAGGCACTACATCATTAACGGCAGCCAATCACGAAGCTCGAGTAATCCACGAAGGGCTGGAACTCCTCGGATTCTATAACCGCGAGCATATCGAACCAATTGATGAACTCAAAAGTGCATACTATGAGGTTAAGTCCCTAGCTCAACAGATCAATGAACTCGAAAACGACGAAGCCAAGATTGGGGCTGATCTAAATGAATCGATCGATAGACGGACAGAAGAGCGAGAAAAGCAAGCGCAGAGCGTAAATACCCTAACCCAAGAAAAGCTCGAACTGATCAATAAGCGCTCGGAATTAGCCAAGGAACAATCCTCTATTAATAACGAGGGGAGCCGCCTCGTCCAAGTCCATGACGGATTAGAAGAGAAAAAACAACATTCCAGTGACCACTCTCAGGTTAACGAAAAAATAAAACAGTGCCTCTTTGATCTAAAAAACCTAAAACTCCAGCGTGACAAAATTGATAGCTCTTACAAGGAAACGCTTAATGCGATCAATCTTAAAAACGAGAGCATTAAGAAAGCCCAACAAGCCGCTAAGTCCAGCGGATCTAGTATTGAATTCAATATAGGAGACGTAAATAAAAAGCTTGCTGATAACCAAGTTCTCCAGGCGCGACTAACTAATAGACTCCACGAACACTACACCGAAATTGGACGCTTCTTATATGAAAACAGAAAAACACGAAGTGTCAAAAAGTGCATCAAGTCCCGACGCCAGATAATCTCTCAACTCCGTGCCCTCTACAAGTCTGTGCAGTTAAACAAACGCCTATCAGGCGCCTAAAACAACCTCGATGCGTTTTCCGAAGAAATGATAAGAATTTCTAAGGCTTTATTTGGTTGCGTTTAGCAAATCCAATTCAGTTCGACAGCTCTAGTCCAAGGTGAAGTCGGTGCCGAGGTAATGCTTCTTGGCCATTTCATCGTTTACGATTTCTTCTTTTGTTCCTTGGAGGACAACTTCGCCTTCTAAGAGAAGGTAGGCCCGATCGACGATCTTTAAGGTCTCGCGTACATTGTGGTCGGTGATTAGGATGGAAAGCCCATCTACATCGCGGAGCTCTGCAATGATCTTTTGAATATCCTTAATCGCTAGAGGGTCTACGCCCGAAAACGGTTCATCTAGCATAAGAATGCGAGGGTCCATACAGAGGGCTCGAGCAATGGTCAGACGGCGCTTTTCTCCACCTGAGAGGGCGATGGCTTGCGACTTGCGGATTTTTCCTATTTTAAATCGTTCGAGCAAACCTTCCATTTTTTCGATACGCTGCTTACGAGAGAGATCTTTACGGGTTTCTAGTACAGCCATCAGGTTTTGCTCTGAGGTTAGTGTCCGAAAGATCGCTTCCTCCTGCGGCAGGTATCCCAACCCCATCTTAGCCCGCTTATGCATCGGCTGTAAGGTGACGTCTTGATTCATCAGGTTAATATGGCCTTCATCGGGACGAACTAGGCCTGCGATCATGTAAAAGGAGGTCGTTTTCCCGGCACCATTAGGCCCCAATAGCCCGACGATTTCATGTTCATTGACCGTCAGCCCTACCTTAGAAACTACCGCACGACCGCCATAGACCTTGCGTAAGTTTTCTGCAACCAGCAGAGGTTCTCCTACGGTATATTTTTGCGCGTTTTCAGACATTATTTTTCAGGAACGTAGATTTGTCGCTGCTTGCCCTTGCTCCACACCGCGCCAGTCCGAGAGAGCTTAACCCACATATCTTCTTCAAGAGCTTCACTGCGGTTAGCCCCTTGGCTGATATTGGGGTAGCCGCCTTTTATGAGAACCTCTTCACTACCCATTTGGTAGAGAGCCGTTGCTCCTTTAGCGACAATCGGTTGCTTACCCTTCGTCTTCTTATATTCGATGACAACATTACCGCTAGCGAGGAGTTCTTTTAGGGTAAGTGATCCCATGCTTCCTAGCGCTCCAGCATCTTTCGCAGGTTTCTTCTCATCCTTATTTTTAGGTTCGAGGAACACTTTTAGATCCTTGCTGCAGGTCAGTTTTAGGTCCGTATTTTCGACAACGACATTCTTTAGGTAAACGAGCACATTGTTTTCCGCATCGAGATAAATTCCACCCTCGTTTGTGATTACTAGTGCCATCGGGGGAACTTCGTCCGATGGCTTAGG
>JALZUI010000021.1 GCA_023301545.1 Akkermansiaceae bacterium | reverse complement strand
GACTTAACACCGTCAACGAGAGCACCAGCTCCGTCTCCGATTGCGTCACCTGCAGATTCAGCACCACCAGTTACGATTCCTCCAAGAGACTTAGCACCGTCAACGAGAGCGTCAGCTCCGTTTCCGAGAGCTTCGCCAGCTGAATCAGCACCACCAGTAACGATTCCACCAAGAGATTTAGCACCGTCTACAAGAGCGTCAGCTCCGTTTCCAAGAGCTTCGCCAGCTGAATCAACACCTTCAGCGATTGCGTCTGGAGCGTTAACTACATTTTCAACAGCACCGCCTGCCGCATCAGTGATGGCGTCAGCGCCTTCACCGATTGCACCACCGATTGAGCTTGCGCTATCGGTAACAGCACCGCCTGCATCTTTGAGTGTTTCAGTTACTCCTTTTCCGCCTTTACAACCACGGAGGAAGAAGAATCCAATAAGTCCGAGAAGGAGAAGTGGAAGCCACTTAAGGAATCCACCGCCAGCTTTCTTAGCTCCACAACTAGTAGCCTTAGCTCCGTCAGTAACAGCACAGCCAGCAGCTTTAACGCCACCAGCAGCAGCTCCAGCTAAACCAGTGACAGCGCCACCTGCAGCTTTAACACCACCAGTAGCAGCTCCAGCTAAACCAGTGACAGCGCCTGAAACTTTATCGCCAGCAGCGCCGACTACACCAGTAACTTTGTCACCAGCTGCACCGACAACGCCAGTAACTTTATCGCCAGCAGCGCCGACAACACCAGTAACTTTGTCACCAGCAGCACCGACAACGCCTGAAACTTTATCGCCAACAGCATTTGCTGCACCTGTTACTGCATCAGTAGCAGAACCAGCAAGACCTGAAATCTTATCAGTTGCTCCAGAAGCAATTCCTGACAATCCAGCTACACCAGCGCCCGCTCCTGCGAGTAGTCCACCGAGGCCGAGCTTGTCCATAAAGCCATTACCGAGAACACCTGAGATGTGCTGGTCTTGATCTTTCATCATGGATTGAAAGTCTGCAAGACCGAGTCCACGGCTGCTGACTTGCTTACCAATGAGACCTGTAAGCATAGGAGTAAGGATTCCAAGAAGGCCACCAGCCTTTTCACTGGAAAGACCAGCGAAGCCTGCAAGCTTTTCTACGATCGAGCTTGAGTCTCCTCCGAAAAGAGAACCAAGAGCATCAAGACCACCTTTTTGAAGGTCTGCAGTATCTCCTTTGAGAATGCCGAGGGTGTCATCGAGAATGCTTCCATCCGCACTTTTAACAAGCTCCAAGAGAGACTCTGCTCCACCTTGGGATTGAGCTTTTTGGCTGAATAAACCAAGAAGGGAAGGGAGGATTTTTTCAACTGTACCAGGAAGAGAGCCAGAATCGAGTCCGACTTTTTCCCCAATGGCTTTGAGAGCATATTCACCGAGGTGCTCTCCTGCAATTTTGAGTAGGTTAATAGACATATTAGTAATAGTGTTTTACGCTAACTAAAAATAGGTAAAATCTTTTGAAATGAAAGGTTTTTGTGAAAAATTAAGTAATTTTTTGAAAGATGTTATTAGAGTCAATGTTTTACAGTGTTTAAGGGGGATCGATTGTTATTTATTTCATCCTTTTCGACTCACTTATTGTGAATTACACTGTTTTTTATGAAGACTTTGACTGCTTTAGGATTTCACCTAGCGCTTTTCAGCGTTGCTCAAGCGCGAACCTGGACCAGCTCCGCTGGCTCGACGATGGATGCTGAGTTGCTCTCCCATGAAGGAATAAATGTTGTACTTAAAACGGACGAAGGGCGAGAGCTGACACTTACGACCTCTCAACTCTCACAAGAAGATCGAGACTATCTGACTAGTTTACAAACAGCTAGTGATAAAGAGGAAGCGACAACCTCGAAGAAAACTAAGAAAAGTAAGGGGCGTCGAGGAGGGAGGAAATTACCTGATTGGGAAAACTGGGAAGCGGAATGGCCAAAGCTGGTGAAAACCTCGCAAGACTTTGAAGTCACTGAAGGAGGTGATTTTGACCGTTTCGAAACTCATCAATATATCTATAATAGCCCTCACTTCACCTTCTACAGTGATGCGAAATTAACGAAGTCACTCGTAAAAAAGTTTTCCTGGTACTTTGAATCTAGTTTGAATTATCTTTCAGTTCTCCCTCTCTCCTTAGCAAGGACGCAAGAAGAGGAACGTCATGTTATCGTGCTTTATGAAAATAAAACAGATTATCATAGAAATGGAGGGCCCGAAGGCTCCGCAGGAGTTTACATGGGAGGGGAAGACATTATTCTAGTTCCTTTTAGCAGTGTAGGAATGAAGCCTAGTGGTTCAAGTTATACGGTGGATCGGGATGTAAGTAATAAAACTCTTTCCCATGAAATTGTGCATAGTTTTACAGATTGGCCCTATTACGCAGAGGGGTCTAGAGGGTGGTTTACAGAAGGTTTAGCAGAATTAGTCGCTCTGACGCCATATCGTTCAGGGATTTATCAGCCCGGGAGGTTAGATTCCTCGGTTGAGGACTACGTGACGGCTTTCGATAAAGATTTTGGGAGAGGCCGCAACCTAGGTAAGGATATCAAAGTCGGTTCGCTTAAAGAGTTTATGCTAATGCCTTATTCTCAATTTACAGGCAATGCGGGGCACTGCTATGGGGTTGGAGCCCTGTTAGTAACGTACTTCTTAGATTTAGAACGAGAGGAGGAGTTAGAGAATGTACAGTCTTTCCTTAAGTCCATGAAAGAAGGAGAGGAAGGGGAAGAGTTACTTACCGTTTTACTTAACGGCCGTACTTTCCCTGAGTTAGAGGAATCAATCGCTAAATCATGGAGAGGGAAAGGTGTTAAATTGACCTTCAGCAAAAGGTGAAGGAATGGCATAAAGAAAAATTGACAATCAAAAAATTCCCCTTATAACCTCCTTCCCTGCAAGATTATTCCTGCAAAAGGGCGAAGTGGCCAAGTGGTCTAAGGCGGAAGTTTGCAAAACTTTTATTCGCGGGTTCGAATCCCGCCTTCGCCTCCAAACCCCAATCCGGATTTATCCGGGTTGGGGTTTGGAGTATCTGGGATTATGGATCAGCTTAGACAACCCTTTGTCTAATAAAGGGTTCCGACTGCGCAAAGGTAAACGAGCCGCGAAGCGGATGAGAGAGCGGTACATGAAATTGTGAGCAAAGCGAACCAAACGGTAGGTCCCAAAACGAAGTTTTGAACAATCCCGCCTTCGCCTCCAAGTCTAATCCGGATTTATGGGTGATTAATAGAGTGTGATGGTAGGCTGTGTCGCTTATTTATTGTAATCTGACTAAGAATTCCCAATCAATAATAACTCTATATGAACCTATCAACAACACTTCCACTAGTACTGGCTTTGAGCCTTTCGGCCTTTGCCGAACCTTATGAAATTGCTTCTGAATCCTTGATCGAAGAACGGGTGAAGTCCGCTGAGGCGGCGCTTAGCAAGACAGAAGGCGGGGCTTTGATCTGGGAGTCGATTCAGGCTCATGGGGGATTAGACACTTGGTTCGCTAATGGCTTATTAGAATTCCGTTGGACGTATAACATGCTGGATCGTGGTCTTGTAAAAGATACGACACAGGTTATTGATACATGGTCATCAAAGGCGCGACATACAGGGCACGGAGATATGAACGGGGTGACTTTTGGTTGGGATGGCAAGGCTTCCTGGATAGAACCAAAGGATGCCAATATTGGCATCCCACCTGCATTCTGGGGATTGACTCCTTATTACTTTGTCGGAGTTCCTCATGTGCTGGCTGACCCCGGAACAATTCATGAGTTGCTGCCAGAGAAAATTAGCTTTAAAGGAACGGAATATAATCAAGTAAAGGTAACTTACGAATCGGGTACGGGTGAGAGCCCAGACGATTACTACATCGTTCTTATCGAGCCCGAGTCTAAGCGAGTGAAAGGAGTACGTTATATTGTAACGAGTTCACTATTAGGGCTCACAGGCGCACCTGTAGAGAAGCTCCTTACTTATGAAGGATGGAGTGAACTAGATGGCGTCTTGTTCCCAAAAAATCACGAGACGTACACGATGAATGGAAACACAGTAGGGGAATTACTACGTACCGCAGATGTATCATCAGCTGATTTCATCGGGACTGGTGAGATCGATTTTGGTAAGTTCTAAGCTAGGAAATAGAAAAAATAGGAGTCTGATTTCCATCTTGAACTGATCGGTCAGCCTTTGTACGATATAGCCTATCGAATATGATTAACCCTTTACAACTAACGACTAAGTGAAGTGCGAATATCAAGCACGGGTGGGTAGTCTAATAGTTTTTTTCAATAAATGAATATTTCTCTGAAGGTCATTTACTTATCAGGACTAGGGCTGTCATTGATACTGTGGATTTTTTTCTGCTTGGTTGAGCTTCTGCATGCTGAATCATGTGCGCTATCGTTCAGCGCACTATCTATTACGATAGTAATCTTTATAGCAGTTGTGTTGGACTCAACATTTCTCGATGCGGTAGGAGCACTTTTGTCGCTTCTGCCTTTGGCGTTTCTTTTGTTTGGGACTTGGCTAGGGCGAGGTGAAAGTTCTCAGGCTCCAATATGGATTCCAATTATATTTTGGTCTTGGGCGTTATTCTATGGATTAGTTGCTTTCTGGTTAGCCTCGCGCATTCCTAATTTAAAAGCTCTTTTGTCAGGAAAGAGGAATAGATGAGAAGGGGGACCTCGCTTGAGTGAGGTGTTGAACTAGCCTCTTATGAAGTAAACTTCAATTACTCTCGGAGTTACTTCAGTAAAACCGAACATTAATTGACGGGGCTCAAACTCCGAAAATCTAACTTTCCCTCGGTGATTCACGGTTAACGTTAGAAACAGAAAAAAGCCCCGCTTCTACAAGCGGGGCTTTTTTGTTTATTGGTGCTAGTTGGGATTAAGCAAAGTTAGCAGCGACTACGTCCCAGTTAACGACGTTCCAGAATGCGTTGATGTAGTCTGGGCGACGGTTTTGGTAG
>JALZUI010000020.1 GCA_023301545.1 Akkermansiaceae bacterium | reverse complement strand
CTCCTCCTTGCGCCTAAAGTCATTAAGCCTAAGGAAAAGGAACTCAATTGGCAAACCGCCCTATTCATGGGAGTGGGACAAGCCTTTGCCATTCTTCCTGGAATTTCGCGGAGCGGATCGACAATCACCGCGGGTCTACTTTCGGGGATCAATCCTAAGAAAGTAGCCGAATTTGCCTTCCTCATGTCCCTGCCTGCTATTCTCGGCGCAGTCGTCAAGGAGCGCGAGGCATTTGCTGACCTCTCTGGCGAATTGATTAAACCTTACGTTCTAGGCGCTACAGCAGCCTTCATTAGTGGTATTTTAGCGATTTACCTCGTTATGGGAGCTGTTAAACGTGGAAAGCTCGAATACTTTGCCTACTACTGCTTCGTTGCCGGAATTGCGGGGATGATCTACTTCCAGTTTTTCTATAATTCAGCCTCCTAATCTCAGCTAGCATGAAACTCCCAAAGCAAGTCCTTCCAAAACGTCTCCTCATCCGCCTCGTCATTGTAGCGGTCGCGGGTATATTCGCCTGGTTTAATGGTGGGAAATACTCAGAAAAGGCTAAAAGCAACTCTGCCACAACCTCACAAACCGCGGCCAATCCATCACTAAAAGAAGGTGATTTTGATGTCTTCCTTAATTGTAAACTTATCAATCATGAACACAATGATGGTGACAGCTTCCACGTTGCCCACGGAGGCTCTCAGATTGAATACCGCCTCTACTACGTCGACACCCCTGAGTCACGTGACAAACCATACGACAATCACCAAAAGCGCGTGAAAGAACAAGGGCTCGACATGGGGGGCCTCAGTTACAAAGAAACTATCTCCCTCGGAAAAAAAGCTAAAAAGTTCACTACCAAACTGCTCAAGCAAAACGACTTCGATATTTACACTAAGCACGAACTCGTTTACGGAGGGCCTCGTGAATACGCTTTTGTACGCTTACAATACCAAGGTAAATCGCAATGGTTACATGAAATTCTAGCCAAGGAAAACTTAGCTCGGGTTCACACTTGGGGTACGGCAACCCCAGAGGGGCAGTCGTACAAAAAGCACAAGTCCTACCTCCAATCTCTCACTAGTTACTAATACCTATTCCTATGTCTAAAAAGCGTCGTGGCATCAATGAGCCAAAGTTCATTATCACTGCACTAAGCTACCTCCTGCGCTTTCCTCTTTTACTTGGTGGTTTGGGCTTGCTTGGATATGGGTTCCATTTGGAAAAATCGCTCTATCAACAGATAGGGTTTGGTTTAATCGGAGCTGCTATTCTGGTAACAATCATCTTTTTCGGTAATGCTAATAGTGTCAATTGTCGCCTCTGTCGGGCTCAATTTTTCAAAAAACTACGTTGTGTAAAAAAGCCAAACACCCCTACTATTTTAGGAAGCTCTCGCCTTTCTCTAGCCTTTACAATCATTGCCCGCAGACCCTCCATTCACTGCCCCTACTGCGGTGAAAAGCGCCGCTATTCCGGAAAGCGAGGTTAAAGAAGCTCTCCTGCTCTAAACCAGATTGCATAATCTTTGGCAAAGTATGTTAAGATCACGTTCGCTCCTGCTCGTTTAATCCCGATCAGGCTCTCAATAACGACTTTTTTCTCATCTAACCAGCCCCCAGCGGCTGCGGATTTAATCATCAGGTATTCGCCACTGACTTGGTAGGCCGCAACTGGAAGCGTGCTATGCTCATTAAGAAGAGCGATGATATCTAGATACGGCCCTGCAGGCTTAACCATCACAAAGTCCGCTCCCTCCTCTTCATCGAGTGCTAATTCACGGAGCGCTTCCCTACTGTTTTCAGGCTCCATTTGGTAGGTCTTTTTATCCCCAGCCTTAGGTTCAGAGTCTAAAGCCCCACGGAAAGGCCCATAATAGGCCGACGCATACTTAGCAGTGTAACTCATAATCGATACGTTCTTAAACCCCGTGTCATCTAAGGCCTCACGGATCGCGGCTACTCTGCCATCCATCATATCACTAGGCGCTACGATATCTGCACCTGCGCGAGCATGGCTCACGGCCTGCTTACAGAGAATTTCTACTGTCTCATCATTTTGGATTTCTAACTCTCCATCCTGTCCTTCCACTACCAGCCCATCATGGCCTTCAGAATTATAGGGATCTAGCGCGACATCAGTAATCACCTGTAAAGTCGGGATCTCAGTCTTCAGTAACCGAATGGCCTGCGGAATCAGCCCATTATCATTATAACTCTCCTCTGCTTGCTGAGTCTTTAACCCTGCATCAATCGCAGGGAAAAGAACCACTGCAGGAATCCCCAATTCATGCGCTTCTTTCGCCTCCTTAACTAATCCATCCAAAGACCAACGTGTACACCCTGGCATGGAATCAATAGCCTCATCTTCGCTCCCTGCATGTAAAAACAAAGGGTAAACAAAGTCAGAGGGAATCACTTGAGTTTCACGAACCAGCGAGCGCACAGCAGGGTTTTTTCGATTACGACGAGGACGAATCATATGAATAACCTGCCAACAGAGCCCACAGTAAGCAATCTTTTTCAGCCCCCCTCTCCCCCGAAGCCTTAACCCAATAATCCCACTCTAAAAAAAGTTCTAAAAACACCATTCTGTGCTTGCAATACAGATACACCTCGCTTAGAAAACCTCTCCCGTCGGGGAGTAGCTCAGCTTGGTAGAGCGCTGGTTTTGGGTACCAGATGTCGCAGGTTCGAATCCTGTCTCCCCGACCATTACTAAACCGCCATATCCTAACGGATTGGCGGTTTTTT
>JALZUI010000019.1 GCA_023301545.1 Akkermansiaceae bacterium | reverse complement strand
GGGAGGGCTTGCACGTTTGCGACTTCTGCCTCAAAGCCAGCGTCGTCCAACTTTTGGTAGCGTTCTAGTTGGGTAGCGAGTTTTCCAAAGACCCCGTTGGTATTAAACCCCTGCGCTTGGATTTTGCGGCCGATCTGCGCGAGCTTGGATTCTTGGGATGTTAGAGCGGTGCGCGTATCTGACTTCTGAGAGGAAACACGGGCAGGTGCTTGCTCGGAGAGGGCTTGGGTTTGCTTTACTCCCCAGGAGCGTCCTAGGAGGATTCCAACAGCCAAAGTAATGATAAAGGATAAGATGAATTTCATCATAGATGTTTTAACCATACCGCTTTAACAACGGCTTATCAAGGGTTCTGTTGGTGACGTAGGCTTTATGAACTACTGGTTTTGTCGAGGATCATTGTGCAGAACTCGTCCCAGGTGCCGTTTTCTACTGCGGATTCAGGAATCCAGTTGAAGAGGTTTTTCTGGGTGTAAAGGAGGAGCCCGTCTTTGACCTGATGTGCGTCGATGAAGTTTGACCAACTGCCTTGAGATTGCGATTCGGTAGTGGTAAGGCTGAGCTTTTGCTCTGAGATTTCAATAGTAACTTCCTGTGAGTCAGGCTTGTCCTTAAAGGTGCGATTAACGCTCTTCCAGATTGCCACGCGTTTACGAAAAAAGAAGACGAGGGATAAGAGAGTAAGGGTGACTCCTAGGATGTACTCACCAGTGCTAACGACCAGACTGAGGCCAAAGTAGAGCATGAAACAAGCTACAATAGGCCACATGATACGCCCTGCTTTTCCGCGGTAATTGAAATGGTGATTCATCGCCTTGGTGAGTTCGGGTTTATTAATCTGATACGTTACTTTCATACGGAATTAGGGGTAGAGGAGTTGTGTCATGTGCTTAAAGACGAGCTGGCTAAATTCCTGAGGGGATCCCTTCCAGCTTCCTTCGTTATGCGCACAGGTCATGGTCACTCCATCGATGCCGCAGGGGTTAATGAATCCAAAAGGAGGGAGGCTCTGAGGGGTGATGTTTAGGGCGAATCCGTGCATGGAAACCCACTTGCGGACTCCGACTCCCATGGAGGCAATCTTGCGCTTGCTCGTCCACACACCTGTCAGCCCTTCCTCGCGACCAGCAGCGATGCCAAAGTGTTGGCTGGTGAGGATGAGGGCTTCTTCCATCGTGCGGAGAAAGGTGTGGAGGTCTTTACCGAGAGGGATGAGATCGGTAACGAGGTACCCTACGAGTTGACCTGGCCCGTGATAGGTCGCAAGTCCGCCCCTGTTGATTTTGACTACAGGGTGAGGGAGTTGCGCTGGAACTCCAGCGTCACGAATGCCGCAGGTGTAGACAGGGGCGTGCTCTAGGAAATAAAAGGTGCCAGTTTGCTCACGCTGCGCAACGATTTCCTGTACTCTCGCTTCTTGCATTTCGAGCGCACCTTGAAAGTCAACGTCTTGGCCTAGCCATTTATATTCTAACTGATCCATGTAATAAGGTGGTTACTTATTAGCAAAGTAGTTTCAGAAACCTTACCTCTGAGTAAGGGAGAGCTTTTCGCTCAGAGCTTTTACAAGTTCCTCGTGCGCTTGCTCTACTTCCTTAGCTTTCAGGTTCTTTTCCTCCGAGCGGTATTCTAGGCGGAAGGCGAGGGATTTCTTATCGGCAGATAACCTCTCGCCACTAGGATCGTGGAAGTGGTCAAAGCAGGTGAAGTCGACAAGTAGGGGTTGATTCTGCTTTGTCAAGGCGGCTGCGATGTCTCCTGCTGAAACGGTCAGAGGGCATTCGAAAGCGACGTCACGGGAGGATCCAGGGTATTTGGAGAGCTCGTTAGCCATGCGGGCTGATTGACGTGTGCTGATCAGTTTATTGACATCAAGCTCTGCTAGGTAGATTGGCGCGGTGATGTCGAATTCGCGTTGCTGGCTAGGGTGCAGCTGGGCAAAGGCTCCGACGTTTTTCCCGTTGAGGAGGATTTCTGCGCCTAGGAGGAAGCCGTCTCGAGCTCTCGGTTTGAGGGTGAGCTCAGCAGTCGGAACGAGGGTTTCTAGGATTCCTTTGAGGTCAAAGGCGTCGCAAAGTTCTTCGGTAGAATTCCATCCTTTAGCCGTGCGTTGACCACCCATGAGGATGGCTAAGTTATCGGACTCTAGATCTTTGGCTTTACCTCCACCTGCATTGCGGAAGGTACGTCCAATCTCGAAAAAGCGGAAGGATTTCGCTCCTTGGCGAGCGTTACGAGTTGCGGAGGCGAGAAGGCCTGGTACGAGAGAGGGGCGGAGGGTAGAATGCTCCTCGCTGAGAGGTAAGGCTACTTTGATTAAATCCCCGTCCATCATGGGCTTGATCGGTAACGCGTAGGCGAGCTCTTTCTCAGAAATTAGTTTAATCGTATTAGCCTCATAGAATCCTAGTCCTGAGAGCTGACGTTTAAGAGCCATTTGGCCGTCGTACGCGATGTCTTCCTTGGATGGCAGAGAGGCTATGGAACGATTGACGGAGGTGATTTTATCAAAACCTTCGAGTCGAACAACTTCCTCGATCAAATCGATAGGGCGTGTGATGTCTTGGCGAAAGGCAGGGATTCCCCAGTACACTCGGCTATTATCTTTGATGTAAGTTAGGCCGATGGCGCGGAGGTGCTTTTCAGCGATTTCCATATTGAGATCGCCACCAGATACTTGCGTTAGCATGCTCTCGGGGAGTTCAACGGTAGGTAACCCACTAGGAAGTGCGCCTGCGGTTAGGGTAGCGTCGGCCTTGCCTTTAGCGATCTGCTTGATGAGGTTAATTGCTAGTCCTCGAGCGGTGTGAATGTTTTCAAAATCAGCTCCACGCTCAAAGCGGTATGAGGAGTCGGTGGTAAGGTTTCCTTGGCGACGTGCCGTGCGACGGATGCGAGAGGGGGTGAAGTAAGCGGCTTCTAGGAGGATTTCCTTAGTTTCCGCCGTCACTCCAGATTCGAGGCCTCCCATTACCCCTGCGATGGCTAAGGGCGTCCCGCTTTCGTCTGAGATGAGGCAGTCGTCGGCGAATAGAGTGTACTCTTTTTCATCAAGTCCTTTGATGACTTCACCTTCGTTAGCAGTGCGGATCTTGATTGTTTGTCCTGCTTTAGCTGCGTCAAAGGCGTGCAGGGGTTGGCCTGTTTCGTGTAGGACATAATTGGTTATGTCTACGATGTTATTGATTGGAGCGAGCCCGATGGCTTCAAGCTTAGTGACTAGCCATTCAGGAGAAGGCGCGACCTTAACCCCGGTGATTTTGGTCAGGGTGTAGTAAGGGCAACCGTCAGTGTCTTCGATAGAAATTTGTTGGTCACTGGCCACGGCTTCCTCAGCTGCGGCAATATCGTGAGGAATCGCTTTTGGGGTTTGTGCTAGGATCGCTCCTAGCTCGCGCGCCATTCCGCTGTGTGAGAGGCAATCTGGACGGTTAGGGGTGATTTCTAGCTCGAAAATCGTATCACCCGCGTAGAGCGAGGTCATTGGAGTTCCTGCTTGGAGCTCTTCGGGGAGGATCATGAGTCCGTCTTCTTCATCGGTAAGTCCAATTTCGCCAGCTCCACAGAGCATTCCGTTAGAGGCGACGCCTCTGAGCTTTCCTTCCTTGATCACAAAGCCGCCACCGAGATCGGCACCGGGGAGTGCGCAAGGGACTTTATCGCCAACTTTGTAGTTTTTTGCTCCACAGACAATTTGGCGGAGATCGCCTTCGCCAGCATCTACTTGGCAGACATTGAGCTTGTCGGCATCTGGATGAGGGGTCTTCTCCTTCACTTCCGCGACTACGATGAGGTCAGTCGGGACTCCCGTACGTTCGATTCCTTCTACCTCGACTCCTGCAAAGGTGAGGAGATCCGAGAGTTGATCAAGAGTGTATGCGGAGAGGTCGAGTTGTTCCGAGAGCCAGTTGAGCGAAAGTTTCATAGTGATACAGGAGTAGGGGATTTCTCTGTTTTTGGCCGATTGGTCAAGCGCATTGTGATGTTGATTGTATGAGCTTTTTTGCCAGATCGAGCTAAAAAAAATAGCGCCAGAAGCGCTATTTTTTAATAATTGATTTGGAAGGCGAAATTAAGCAGTCGCCCCTTGCTGGCCCTTAAGCTTAATCTGCAGTTGGCGGAAGGTGATGAGTTTCATCGTATCCTGGTCCCAAAGGCGGAAGTTGACGCACTTGAAACTTTTCCAGAGTGTCAGAGGCTGTACCTCACTGAACATGCTGTGAGAATCGTGACAGCGCTCTAGGTTGTAGTTAGGGATCTTAGAGCTAAGGTGGTGAATGTGGTGGAAGCCAATGTTTCCAGAGAACCATTGAAAGACCTTAGGAAGCTTGTAGAACGAGCTGCCATATACCGCGGCTTTGAAGTAATCCCAGTTGTCGCCAGATTCCCAGTAGGTATCTTCAAACTGATGCTGAACGTAGAATAACCAGACTCCTAGGGTTGAGGCGACGGTCATGACACCAAGGGTGATGTAGAGGTATGGAAGCCATCCGAAGGTGAACCCAAGGGTGAGCACCATCGCAGCGAGTCCTAAGTTGCTCCAGAGTACAGAAAGCTTGTCTTTACGCTTAGCTTTTGCGATCGGGAAGCGGTGCGCGATCATGAATGTCCACATCGGTCCAACAACAAACAGGACGATTGGGTTACGTCCGATACGGTACATGAATTGGCGTTTTGGTGAGGCAGCGAGGTATTCCTCGACCGTCATTGTCCAGATGTCACCGACTCCACGACGATCTAGGTGACCATTGTGTGCATGGTGAGTGCTGTGTTCCCAGCGCCAGTGCATGTATGGGGTGAATGCTAGGGTGCCTGTGATATGACCCCAGAAGTGATTAACTTTCTTGGATTTAAAGAATGATCCGTGACCACAGTCGTGGAAAATGATGAATACGCGGACCAGTAAGGCTCCAGCGAGCATTACGATAGGAATCATGGAGACGACTTTCCACGGCTTAGGGGCTAATTCAAGGATGAAGTACATCGCAACCCAGAGGGCGACATAAGATCCAACGGTGTTTACAAGTTGCCAGGAGGCCGCGCCGGGACGGGCTTTGGCATATTCCTTGACGATTGCCTTCCATTCTTTAGCTGGCGGGGAGGGCTTGTTAAGTTTTTCTAATTGATCCATAATTGGCTTCTTTGAAGGTACGACAACATATTTTCTATTCCTAAATAATCAAGTAATTAATTTATTGCCATAGTTCTATCATAGGCTGACTCGCTTAGATAAATCGTATTTTTGTTGTCGCTTATCACTTGAACCGATGTTCTAATTTCCCCTCTGATGAAGCCCTCAGCTCTTTTCACTGCCATCCTCTGTCTCGCTTTATATGTGATTCAGGTTACGAGGCCGTGTACTAGTTGCACGGAGCTCGCGCCGCTTTCGGCTTGCTCCTCTGTAGGTTGCAGTGGTTGCGATGAGGATAAGTCTCCCTTAGACGAGAGCCCTGGAGAGTGCTCCTGCGAGGTCGAGACACCTACGGTTAATTGGGTAAATGATACAGAAGGTGAGATGCGAGATGTTAAAGAGGTTGAGTCTTCTAAACCCGTTACCTGGAGATCATCGGCTCTCTTGGAAGCTCTGCTTATTCAGAATTTTGCCTTACCTCCGCCTACAGGCGAGAGTATACGAGTCTTGTATTGTTCATATTTGATTTGAGTAAGTCGCTTTGACTTACCTTCCTTGGCATGGACTCTCATGGATGAGAGCCTTCTTTTTTGCCATCGCACTCAAACCTTACTCTTATTTCGCGACGTTTTATCGCGGAATTAATCAAACTTAATAATACTATATGAAAACATTATCAATAATCATCACCTCGATCGCACTCACTCTTACCAGCTACGCCGGAACGAGTGGGGCTAAGTGGGAGGACTTCTCCCAAAAAGACATTACAGCACACCTAGCGGGCTCGCTTGACGACGCTACAATCGCCGTACGTGTGAAAGGGCTTGTCTGCGAAAGCTGCGGTATAGGGTTACGTAAAAAAATCTCCAAAATTGATGCCGTTAATACGAAGCAGGAGAAAAAAGGAATCACAATGGATGTTTATAAAATGCTCCTTGTGATTAAGCTGGATAAGGGAAAAGCGATTTCTAGTGCCGAGCTTAAAAAGGCGATCGAAGACGCCGGGTATGAAGGCGTTTATCTATATCAGAGTAAAGGCGGTAAAGTCGTTTCTAGCACCCTATAATCAGATGAAAGTTTTACCATTTGCGCTGCTTACGCTTTCTGCGGTAGCTGATCAGCCTATTATGAATATGATGCCCCGCTGGGACGGGGGGTATGGCTTCCAACTTGTGCAGGAATATCGCACGGAGTCTGAGCTTCTTGACGGAAAGTCGGAGGTGGGCAACGGGCTATCTGAAACAGTTAATATTTTGCAC
>JALZUI010000018.1 GCA_023301545.1 Akkermansiaceae bacterium | reverse complement strand
AGGTGTCATAAGCCCTATGATTTCCCGAAGAATTTCTTAGCCTTTTCAACGAAGGATCCAGAGAGCGGAGCATTCTCATCACCGATCGATTCAGCGAACTGAGTAAGCTTTTCCTTCTGGTCGGAATCTAATTTAGTCGGAACTTCTACACGAACCTCTACGAGCAGGTCTCCCTTACGTCCAGTTTGGAGCGAAGGAATTCCACGGTCACGCAGGCGGAAAAGAGTGCCTCCTTGTGTTCCTGCAGGCACTTTAATCGAAGCCTTGCCACTGAGGGTTGGAACATCGATCTCGCCACCGAGCGTACAAGTTGAAAACGGAGTAGGAACCTCGCACTCCAGATCATCGCCATCGCGAGTAAAGATCTCGTGTTCACGAACCTCTAAGAACACGTACAGATCACCACTAGGACCACCTAATTGTCCTGAGTCACCATTACCGCTGGAACGGAGACGGTTCCCCGTATTTACCCCTGCAGGAATTTTGATTGTTACGCGCTCAAGCTTTTGCTCACGACCATCGCCATCACAGGTAGTACAAGGGTCTGAAATCGTTGATCCCGAGCCATCACACTGAGGACAGGTCATTTGTTGAATGAATATCCCCGTCTGGCGAGCAACCGCTCCCTGTCCACCACAAGCGGAACAAGTTGAACGTCCGCTACCGCTCTTAGAGCCTGAGCCACTACACGGCTTACAGTTAGCGAATTTTTCGATTTCGAGTTCTTTTTCTGTGCCATTAGCGGCTTCTTCCAGAGAAATATCGAGATCATAACGGAGGTCGCTGCCTTTCTGTGCACGAGGCCTTCCCCCGCCACCACGACGACCACCACCGCCGAACATGTCTTCAAATCCACCGCCACCACCAAAGGCGCCGCCGAATACTTGAGAGAAAATATCGCGAGGGTCATGGGAGCCTCCTCGGCCACCACCACCCATTCCAGCTTCAAAGGCGGAGTGTCCGTAACGGTCATAAGCAGCACGCTTATCCTCATCGCTGAGAATCTCGTAAGCGTGACCTATCTCCTTGAACTTATCCTCTGCACTTGGATCGTCAGGATTCTTGTCAGGGTGATACTTAACCGCTAGTTTACGGTAAGCTTTTTTGATTTCTGAGGCCGTAGCACCTTTGCTAACTCCCAGTAATTCATAAGGATCGTCTTTCATAATTAGCTATTCTCTTCCGTTGCTTCTTCTTCCGCCTTAGGCGATGCTGCTACGATAACATTAGCGGCACGGAGAAGCTTATCGTTTAGGGTATAACCAGGGCGAACAGTACGGATAATCGTCCCCTCTGCATGCTCCTCAGTTTCCTCTTGGCTGATCGCCTCGTGTAGATTGTGATCAAACTCTTGTCCCGTTGGATCATGAGCTTTCACTCCATTACCGGTAAGGAATTCATCGAGCTGGCCTTGAACCATTTTCATCCCCATGTAAATCATAGAGGACTGGTCTTTAGCCGCCTCATCCATTCCCATCTTAAAGTTATCCAGCACAGGGAGTAAGTCTCCGAGAAGGCCCTTATTCCCAAACTTGCGAGCTTCCTGTAAATCACGAGAGACGCGCTTACGGTAATTCTCCAACTCCGCCGCAGTGCGGACAGCTTGATCCTTCCATTTCGCAACTTCGATTTCGAGCTCTTCTTCACGGGTCAGTTCGACTTCAGGCACTTCTTCAAGCACCTCCACTTCCTCAGCGGTTTCTTCCGCCACCTCATCAGCTGCTTGTGCTTCTTCAAGTTCGGCTGGGTTTACTTCTTCAGGTATTTGATCTTCAGACATGAGTATAAATTGTTTATGGGGAGAAAATCGCCATTGAAGCGAAAGAGTCAAAGCAAAAAATGCATAGAACGCACTGGAACGGCATCTTTTTCACGTTTTGAGGCCAATTACTCACGCTCAATGACCACAAGTGTAATATCATCGGACTGAGGTGCATCCTCCACAAAGTAGTCGATGCTAGCCAAAATACGCTTCCCGAGCGCCCGAGCGCTAAGGTGGGCGTTCTCTTTAAGCTCTGCCTCTAGGCGCTCCGCGGAGTACTCCACCTTCTCACTATTGTTCGCCTCAATGATACCATCGGTGTAGAGGAACACTTTATCTCCAGATTTCATCTTCACCTCATGATCCTTCAGGATCGAATCGAAGACACTCCCCTCATCAATCCCTACAGCTAAGCCAGGAGACTTAATTTTGCTTAATTCCTCTTTCTTCGAGTCCCAATAATACGCTGGGTTATGACCAGCCCTCGCAATCTTAACCTTACCCGATTTGTGATCGAGGTGGGTATAGATCGCACTGATAAACATATCCTCTCGCACATCCTTAAAAATCATTCGGTTTAATTCCGACAGGCTTTCACTGGGGCTTTTTGCTCCCTTGGCGATTGCCCTTAAAGCACTACGAAAAGTCGCCATAATCAGACCCGCTGGCATCCCCTTTCCTGAAACATCGGCAATCACCACCCCAGTCGTATTGGCCGATACTGTCGTGTAATCAAAGTAATCTCCACTGACCATCTTAGCCGCTAGGTTGTACCCATAAAAGTTAAAGCCTGAGACCTCTGGCGCTTTAACGGGAATCAATACCCGCTGAACTTCTTGGGCGTTTTCGAGTTCTTTTTCTAAACGGCGTTTTTCAGCGGCTTGGTCATGCGCCTCAAAGTTTCCGATAGCGAACGAGGATTGCTCAGCCATGATAGAAAACACTCCTAAATCGTTTTTCGTAAAGGATTTGCTTTGTCCTTGATGAGTCACCGCCAGAACCCCGATTTGCTCACCCGCATGATTGAGAGGCGACAGCATTGCCGATCCTTTCCCTGAGTACTTCACCAACTGGTCAGACAAGGTCGCGTGCCCACGTAGATCATCAATATACAGCGCCGCATTCGTATCTAAAACATGTCCCAAAACTCCATCATGCTTATTAACCTGATAGCGACACAAGAGCTCCTGATCGGGATCAGAGTCACCGTCTGGATCTGCTACGAGCTGAGCACATTCGGCACTGAGGTGCGCGGGAGTAAACGATTCCGTATCAGCATTATATAAATACAGTGCTCCGCCCTCTGCTTTAGTCACTTTACAAACCCCTTCCACGATTACTTTGTAGAGGTTTTGGTGGGTATTATTTTCGTTAATCGAAAGCCCCAGGTGATGAAGAAATTCAAAGATTCGTTCTTCCCCCTGAGTTAATTCGCTACGACGAAACTCTGAAGTCGCGAGGTCTTGTTTACTCCGCAGGATTTTCCTGACAGCAATGATGACGCCAATAAACGCAATCCCCAGGAGGATATAGATCACTAAATCGATGTACGAAAGTCCTCCCAAGGTCATCTATACTTGTTTCTTAAAGGTCTCAATCACAGTTGAAAATTCCTTCTTATTCTTATCACTCAAACCACCGAGCGTTTGGTGAGTATCTAAGATCAATTTCGCATCAGGCTTAGCTTGCCCCTCAGGCACCCAAGGGTTGAGCTTATCACTGATCCCCAGTCCACTTTCAGAAAGCGCGGAATCCTGTAAGTGAATTTCCATCAACGAATCCAATCCTAGCTCCTCTAGAGATTCTTGATTTTTTTCCGTCACACCACAGAGTTGAAGCCCTGCGTTTGCAACGCTCTTAACCTTAATTGCAATACTAGCGAGGATTCCCATGAAGGTCGAATCCATACCTGAACATTCTACCATATCAACCACTAGCTGCGGCGAGGTGCTCTCCCCATCAGACAGGGTCTTATCTACAAATTTTTTCAGCGTAGGGGCGAGGAAGACGTCGCCTCTACCACAAACGCGGATCCAAGAGTACCCGTCGATTTCACCTACCTGTATTGATGCTGATTGGCTCACTAATTTCGTTTTACTTAGATTAATTGATTATGCAGTTTTTACACTACGGTTCAACTCTTATGACTGTTTTTTTGAGCTTTTAGTTTCAACTTTTTTCATTTTTTTTGCGAAACCTCAATAATTAAGGACTTTAGTTCGCCATCTTAGCGAATTTCTTTTTTCACCCTCCTTACTTCACTACGCTCACTCCCTCCGTATTGATAGCGGAAACATAGACCTCAACCGGGTCGTTTTGGAAAGCGCTCGCGACTTGATGCGCCGCTAATTCTCCATGAGAAAGGGCAAAGAGACTTGGCCCAGAACCAGAAATGCCAAAGGCCAACGCCCCTTCAGCCAAAGCCCGCTGCTTGTAGCCTTCGAAGTTAGGAATCAACTCGCTACGTCCAGGCTCTGCAATATGGTCTACTATGGAGCGAGCGAGTAGAGCGTAATCTTGCTCATAGAGCGCCGAGACAAGCGCCGCAAGGTGACCTGCTTGCGTAGTAGCCACAGAAGTAGAAACCTCGGCAGGAACTTTTTCCCGAGCCTCAGCCGTAAGAATCTCTATCGCTGGGTCATAGAGAACGGTAGCCCACAAATCATCAGGAGCCGGCAGACTCACTACATCTAAAGTAGGGTTATCCCGGACCAAACAGATTCCTCCTAACAACCCCGGCGCCACATTATCAGCATGCCAAGCTTTGCTTGCAATAGACTCACCTGCCATTGCAGCAGGGAGTAATTCGGTGCGACTTAACGGACTCCCTAGAAGCTCGTTCATCGCAAAAGCACCGCCCACAGCGCTCGCCGCGCTAGAACCTAAGCCTGAACCAAAAGGCATCTTCTTATGAATCTCCATTTCAAACCCACCACTCAACCCAAGTTGATCAAGCACCGCTTGGGCGGAAATCGCCGCGGTATTTTTCTCTACTTCAAGCGGTAACTTACCATCGTCTCCAGAAATCTCCTTAATTGAAATCCCTATCTGTGAAGATGATTTACGAATAATGATTTCATCCCCTGGCCCGTAAATAGCGAGACCCAATACATCGTAACCACAACCTAGGTTAGCGAGCGTGGCAGGAGCAAATACTTTAACCTCTTGGAGATCTTCAATCATACATACATTACTAACTATTCATCACATAGAGTCAATTCCATATAAGGGATAAAACACCTCTCAAACCCAATTCCCGCTACTACATCAGCCCTCTCTATAAACACCTAAAAGGTACAGTAATTGATGGATATAGTTTTAAAAAAGACTTTGCAAGATAGTGCTAAAAATATGAGTATTAAAGGAATAATGAATATTTACAAATTCGCCCTGAAATCACTTCTTGTGCCTAGCATCGCACTACCAACTTTTGCGCAAAGCGAGCGCCTCCCTCACGTCCCCGCGGAACATCTCCAAGTACCCGAAGGCTTAGAGGTCAAAGTTTGGGCCACTTCACCCATGTTTTATAACCCGACCAACATGGCGGTCGACGCTATAGGCCGAATCTGGGTTAACGAAGGACGTGCCTACCGAGCCTTCAGAAATAAGTCTCATGCTCCTCACGCGAAAACTGGCGACCGCATCATGGTTCTCAGCGACACCGACCAAGATGGAGTTGCAGACTCCGAACACGTGTTCGTCCAAGACCCAGAACTTATCGCCCCCCTCGGAATCGCGGTAATCGACAATAAAGTCGTCGTTTCTCAGCCTCCGCATATCATTATTTATCACGACCTTGATCGCGACGCTAAGTTTAACCCGGAAGTTGATACTAAAGAGAACTTCCTCTCTGGCTTCGGTGGTAAAGACCACGACCACTCCCTACATGCCGTCACCACAGGGCCTAGCGGACAATGGTACTTTAACGCAGGTAACGCGGGAACCCATGTAGTACAGGATAAAGAAGGCTTCACGATTCGAGCCGGCAGCTCCTACCGCAGTGGCGCTCCCTCGGTAAGTAAAAAGGGTCCCAACCAAGGAGGCCAAACTGGATTAAAAAGTGATGATGGACACTTCTACGTTGGAGGAGTCGCTCTCCGCGTCAACCCTGACGGAACAGGACTACGCGTCATCGGACACAACATGCGGAATAGTTATGAGGAAACCGTCACCTCCTATGGTGATGTCTTCCAAAACGATAATGACGACCCTCCAGCATGTCGTAACACTTGGCTCATGGAATACGGAAACCTTGGATTCTCCTCTGATGACGGAAAAACCACTTGGCTTTCTGACCGCCGCCCAGGACAACAAATGTCTGATGCTCACTGGAGACAAGACGACCCAGGGAAAATCCCTGCTGGTGACATCTACGGAAATGGCTCCCCTACCGGAATCGCCTTTAACGAAAACGGTGCACTCGGTGAACAATGGAACGGACTCCTTCTCTCTGGTGAAGCCGCTCGTAATGTAATCTTTGGCTACCACCCAAAACCACAAGGAGCAGGCTTTTCCCTAGAACGCTTTGACTTCCTTTCGATCAAAAGTGAGGAAGAAACCAAAGGCGCTAAAGTGAGCCCGAACAACTTCCGTCCCTCCGACGTCCTCGTAGGAACAGACGGTGCGATCTACGTCGCCGATTGGTTTGATGCAGGTGTAGGGGGCCATATCGCCAAGGATAGTGATTACGCTGGAGCAATCTACCGAATCACTAAAAAAGGCCAAAACCCTACAGCCCCAACATACAACCTAGAAACCACCGAAGGACAAATTGAAGCGCTAAAAAGCCCTGCAAGCAATGTCCGTAATGTTGGATTCACTCGACTCCTAGCCCAAGGAGAGTCTGCTATTCCTGCGGTCAAAGACCTTCTCTCTGAAGAATCGGATTACATCAAAGCACGTGCTCTATGGCTCCTCCCTCAAATGGGCGAAGCCGGAATCAAGCTAGTCGAAGAATTTATGGCTAGCAGTACCGATGACCAACTACGCATCACCTGCTTCCGCTCCCTCCGCTTCATCGACCACCAAGTACTTGAAAACGCAAAAGCCTTGGCTTCCGACCAATCTATCGCGGTACGCCGGGAGGTTGCACTAGCCCTCCGCGACAAATCGTGGGCAGAAGCAGGCGAGATCATCACCGAGCTAGCAAGCCACTACGATGGCCAAGACCGTTGGAACCTCGAAGCCATCGGAACGGCGGCCTCAGGTAAGGAAAACGAACTTTACACCGCCCTCCTCAAAGCGAACCCACAGGCCCCAACAGAATGGAGTACGGCCATGGCTCGCCTTGCATGGAGACTCCACCCTGACCAAGCCGTAGACGCCTTCAAGCAACGCGCGCTCAGCGATGCTGTATCGGGTGACCTTCGTAAAGAGATGCTCACGGCTATCGGGTACATCAAAACGAAAGAAGCGGCAGTAGCAATGGTTGAAATCGCTGAAAACGGTAACGCCGACCTCAAAGAAACTGCTCGTTGGTGGCTCTACTCCCGCAGCAAGGGATACTGGGCTAAGTATGAAGGCCAGATGAAAGGCCTTAATGAAAAGCTTAATGCCCTACCTAGTGATGTAGACTACCTCGTTGGCCTCGACCGACCTGAGATCACAAAGCCGACCGTGGAAGAAGTCCTCACTCTGACTGGTGATGCTGAAAAAGGAAAAATCATGTCTGCTATTTGTTATCAATGTCACAAGATCAACGATATTGGGGTCGAGTTCGGGCCTACTCTCACTGAGTGGGGAATCGGACGAGATACGCAAACTATAGCGGAGGCTATTATCCAACCTAATGCTGGTGTTGCCCACGGTTTCGATGGCACCGAAATTAAAATGAAAAGTGGAAATACAATCCAAGGAATTAGCCTGTCAGGAGGCGGCAAAGCTAAACGCCTTGTTGTCAAAGTCTTTGGCGGCGGAGAAGTCGAACTCGACACTAAGCAAGTTAAAAAACGTAAAGAGCTAGAAAGCTCTCTTATGCTCTCAGCTGGACAAATGGGCCTCACTTCCCAAAACGTCGCAGATATTGCCGCTTACCTCCGCGCCTTAGGTAAAGAAGTAAACGCCAAGTAATCCTAAAGCTCACAGTTCATGTCACTTAAAAGGCTCCTCTTCACCCTCTGTATCCTGAGCAGCGCACAAGCTGCCGAAAAACCTAACATCCTCCTCCTATTCATCGACGATATGGGATGGAAAGATATCGCCGTTAATGGATCCACCTTCTACGAAACGCCCAATATTGATAGCCTCGCGGCTAGCGGAGTAAACTTCACTCGTTCCTACTCCGCACACCCGGTGTGCTCCCCTACCCGCGCCTCTCTCATGACAGGTAAGGCTCCTCAACGAATGGGCATTACTCAATGGATTTCAGGCGCGAAGGTCGCCCTCCCTCTTGAAGAAGTCACCCTCGGTGAAGCCTTCAAAGAGTACGGCTACCGCACAGGATATATCGGTAAGTGGCACTTAGGGAAAAAAGATGAAGTACAGCCAGACAAACAAGGTTTCGACCACATTATGGCCGTCAACCGCGCTGGCCAGCCTTCTTCATATTTCGCACCTTACACTAAGCCTAATAGAAAAGAAACAGACGTCCCCAACCTATCCGAATACCAGACGGGACACTACCTCACTGACGCAGTCACTGATAAGGCTCTCGACTTCATTAACATCGACAGCGAACAGCCCTTCTTCCTCTGCCTCTCCCATTATGCGGTACATACTCCGATTCAGGCTCCAAAAGAACTGGTGGAAAAGTATAAGGCTAAAAAGCAAGAGCTCTTTGGCGACTCCCCACACATCCTTCTTGACGAAAAATTTAACACTAAAACCCGACAGGATCAAAATGACCCTGCATACGCGGCCATGGTGGAAAACCTTGATACGAACATCGGGCGCGTCATCGATAACTTAAAGGATAAAGGATTACTAGAAAACACGATTGTCATATTCACCTCTGACAACGGAGGCTTAGCGCACCGTAAAAAAACAGGAGGACCAACCAGTAACCTCCCCCTACGCTCAGGTAAAGCGTGGATGTATGAAGGCGGAACCCGAATTCCGACCATCATAAGCTGGCCTGGTACTATTAAAGCCGCCTCTAATGACACCCCCATCATTACCATGGATTACTTCCCTACCTTGCTCGAACTCACAGGCCAAGCCACGAGACCTGAGCTCCACCTCGACGGAAAATCCCTCAAACCTCTACTCCAAGATGAAGCCAAACTAGAGGATCGGTTCCTCGCTTGGACATACCCACACAATCATGGGTCTGGGCACAAGCCAGCCAACTCCATTCTTGATGGCCACTGGAAGCTCATCCAACCAGGAAACGATGATCCTGCCGAGCTCTACAACCTCAGCAGCGACCCAGGCGAGAAAACAAACCTCGCTCCCCAGGAGCTAGAAAAGGTGAAGGAGCTCAAGGGCAAGCTCAGCCAATGGTTAGCTGAGACCAATAAATAAAGCTTAATTCTTAGCAGGAACCTTCTCCGTACTTTCAGCAGGTTTCTTCTTCTTATCTTTCTTGCGCTTTCTAGGCTCTCTCGGCTTAGAGAGATCAGGTTGAGCCATAGGCTCTTGCGTGTAGAGATCTGGAGTAGGTAGTAAGATAGGCTTTCCTTTCACTGGGCGGTCTAGATTTAGGTTCAGGTCCTCTTGAGTGATCGGAGCGGAAACGACCCCTCCCTCTGGCACTTCTGCTCTCGTAAGCCATACGATGGAATTCAGTACTAGTGTACGGAAATCATCAATCGCCCAGTTCCGGTGATAGTGACCACCAACAAAGCCAATCCCTCGGCTTCCTTCTTCAGGATCTCTACACCACATCAGAGACTGTGGAGTATTGAGAGTAGCCTCCCCATGCTCATTCCAGAGGCTGATGTAACGGATAATCTTCTCAGGCGTTGGAGTCGCTGTGGCTAGGGCGTGGCAGCATTCGCATTCCCCTTTAGTAGGAAAACGCATATTCCAATAAAACTCATCATAAGCGGTAAATGGAACCTGAACCCCTTTCCCTACTGCATGCCCTTCTTTGGGACTAATATCAGCAATCCAGTGAGGGTTAACAGACCAACCAGTTTCCATGTATCCTCCGATCCAGTCGGTGAAGTACTTTTCGCCAATTTGCTTCTTAGGGTGCACCCCGTAGTGCATAAACATGATCCCCATTCCTTCTTTCACTCTTTCGTCTAGGACCTCATACTTCTCTTTAAAATTCCCCCCCGCATCGGCGTAGATGATACAAGCATCTACTCCATCGAAAATGGATTCATCTTTTGGCCACCCATAATAATGAACTTTCGCCTCAATATCTAAGCCGCTTTCATTTAATCCCTTAGCGAGCAACATACTCCCTGCACGGAATTCGTGCTCACCATTTCCATGACTCGGTTTCCCTGCTATAAAAAGAACCTTCTTCGTCTCCGCTATTGCTACAGATGACAAACAAATGAGCATCAAGGCCGTGAATAAACCTCGCCCTAAACGAGTAACTGAATCGAAGTGTATGTTTAATTTTTTCATAAAGTTTAGTCTGTAAAGCTCCTGTTTAATACTGGTTAGCATAGTACGATCATACAAAAAGTAAAGAAATTCAGATTAGCCCATAATTCTCTCAACCACCCAGTAAGACGCGAGGAGAGCAATCATAACAGAACCTGAAATTCTGATCCATTTGAAACGGTCGCGAAACCACCAAAAGGCGGCAAAGCAAATCGCCAAGATCACAATTTGCCCGGTTTCAACACCTAGATTAAAGCAAACAATAGGGAGCAGCGATTTCCCGCTAGGTAATAACTCTTGCAAGACCGACCCGAAACCTAAGCCATGTAAAAGCCCAAAACCAAAAATGATGCCTAGCCGATGCTTGGCAAGCTCATCTTTTAGCCACAAGTTTTCCACCGCGACATACACAATAGAAAGCGCAATTAAAACCTCAACCCACTTCCCAGAAAAGGCCAACACACCCATCAAAGATAGCGCCAACGTAACCGAGTGAGCCAGAGTAAAGGCTAAGGATTGATGCAATAAGGGACGCCAAGTAGGGCTAAAAAGAAAGAGCCCTATCACAAATAAAATATGATCTAGCCCCTTAAACCCTCCCTTTTCATCCAGACCAGCGATATGCTGATAGCCAACTTTAACAAAAGACAGCCACGACCTCTTTTGTTCAATTTCCACTTTCGCCTCACCACCTAACTCAAAGGGATAAACCTGCACTCCAACGTCCATTTCATTTCCGCCTTCAACCCAATCGATTTGCAGGAGACTCCCCTCCTCTTCCACCGCTCCTGGGCGCATGATGTACATCAGTAAGTTCGCTCCGAATTCATCTAACCAAGAGGCCTGCAGCGATCCGCCAGCGGGTAGATAGCGCCCCTCAATCTCGATGCGTAAAATCGCTTTGGAGAGTAAAGATTTATGGAACTCGTACGGTTCGTTTTGGTAATCAGGGAAGTTCACTGCGTAATCAATCCCGACCTCATCTTGCATAAAGCCCAAAGCGCCTCTGATGAACAGCTCCGCCTCCTTACGTAAGCTCGCATGTTCTGATTCCGTGCGCGACAATAACCAATCTCTATTCGGCGCCTTTTTACCTGTATCTCCTCGATATTCAGGTAAGCAATACGCCGCATCTGCATACACCAGCGCGCGGAAACCCTGCTCTTCAGGAAAGAGCTCCATGTAAATTTGGTCAACACTATGCCCCTGTGCTGTAATTGTGAAAATTAAGGCCGTAATTAGAGCGAGTGATTTTTGTAAAAGCCTGTTTTGCATTTGAATCTAAGTCGTGTCTAAACTAATCCATAGATATGGCGAAACAATATGAAAAGCTCTTTGTGCTGATTGATAGTAACGAAAGCGATGCTCAGCTCACTGCTAACCATATTCAAGCCCATCTAGAACAATACGACGCGGAACTCGCTAGCTTCACCGATGCCGCTGAAGCGCTCAACTTCATTCTTACCTCCCCGAGAGTCAGCCTCGTAATCACAGAGTACCGATTAGAAGGAATGGGAGGATTAGAGCTTATCTCCTCGCTCACCGCCCAGCGCCCTCGTCTGCCCAGTATTATGTTATCAGATAGCTCTGACGCAACCATTGCGATCAAAGCGGTGCAAGCTGGAGCCTATGACTTTTTACCCAAACCCTGTGATCCTGCAGAGTTCCATGAGGTTCTCGCGGAAGCTCTCAATCAAGAAGAAGCAGAGTCACCCTTAGAACCGCCCAAAGAAGAATCAAAAGCCGCACAACTCATCGGACAAAGCCGAGCAATGGCCAAAGTCTATCGCGACCTCGCCAAGCTCGCCGCTACACCTGTAACTGTTTTGATCCAAGGGGAAACAGGAACCGGTAAAGAACTCATCGCGCGCGCCCTCCATGAGCACGGACATCGTGCACACAAACCTTTCATCCCTGTAAATTGTGCAGCCATCCCTGATAACCTTCTCGAATCAGAACTTTTTGGCCATGAGCGAGGCGCATTTACAGGAGCAGTCACACGGAAGCTCGGACGCTTTGAGCAAGCCCAAGGTGCGACCCTTTTTCTTGATGAAATCGGAGATATGCCACCCCTCCTCCAAGCTAAAATGCTCCGCGTCCTCCAAGAGAAAGTCATTCAACGAGTTGGCGGTACCAGTGAAATCGCAGTCGATGTCCGCATCATCGCCGCCACTCACCGAAACATCGGGAAAATGGTTGAAAAAGGAACCTTCCGCGCAGATTTATTCTTTCGTCTCAATGCCTCCACTCTTCGCTTACCCCCCCTACGTGAACGCCTTGGCGACGTTAACCTTTTGACTAAGCACTTTTTTAGAATCTTTGGGAGTGAACTCGGAATTGATAGTTCTAGAATCACCCCCAACGCCCTCTCTTTCCTCGCTAGACAAACGTGGCCAGGAAACGTGCGTCAGCTACAAAACGTCATTAGACAGGTCGTGCTCAAAAAACGAGGCCTCACAATTAACACCGCCGACCTAAGGGCGCTTATCGAAAACGAAGCCTCCGACGACCACGACTCCCTCGTCAAGCTCGCCAATACCGTAATTGCCAAAGCTGATGCAGGCCAACTCCCCGACGGAGCATACCGCGCCATGACTTCACAAACAGAACGGGTCCTAATACAACAAATGCTCAACTACACCGACGGAAACCAATCGAAAGCAGCTGAGCTATTAGGAATCACGCGCTACACACTGCGCGAGAGAATTAAGAAACTAGAGATTTTATTCTAGAATCAAATTTTGCATAATTGTGTCCGAAGTAATATCAGGCACACTTGGGCTAATTACGGTCGTTGGACCCGCTGGGAGTGATGGAACTGATGGA
>JALZUI010000017.1 GCA_023301545.1 Akkermansiaceae bacterium | reverse complement strand
CCTCCTGTATGCTCCTTGTCGTAGTGGAGCGTCATTGCCCGTTTGGCGATGTCGACATCTGCCACGCGAGCCCACTCAACGAGGTTAAAGTTTTTAACGGGGCGCCAGAAGGGAAAAATTTCTACCCCGATAGGACTTAATATGAGGTACGGATGCTTCACACAATGATAACACAGGAGCACAAATGGAATAACCAAGACCCAAGCCAAAATTAACACCCAAAGAGGGAATGGTAATTCCTTATTCACTAAGTCTGAGGACTTTACGGTATAGACGATCAAAGAACAGGTCACCGCGATCGCGAGAAAAAAGCTCACCAGTACAGCAAAAAAAATCGCTTGCGCACTGCGGTTAAACCGCAGCTCCTTAGAGGGATCGAGAACCTTAGACATAGGATGTAAGCTTTAGGGAGTTTCTCTCCTGAATAAAACCCCTAAATGAACTTTACCCCCTAAAAATTAAAAACTAGCGATGATATAATCGAGGGCATTCTGCGCTTTCTCCCCTTCTGCTTCAGAATATTTACCTAGCCAAATATGATACCATCCATGACCATACTTAGGGTTTTGTTCGTTAGGCCTTCTACCTGGCTGTTTACATTTAGGGTACATGATAAGCGCATGGTTCTCAAAGCTTTCGTTATTCATAGGGATAACCGATTTATAGTGTATCAGGCGCTCCTTAATTTTAGCAGAAGGTTTGAGCTTATGCTTTAACATTGCTTTCTTCAAGGCATCCTCATCATCTGAATAACGTCCCCAAAATTTAGCGAGAGGGGTAATGTCTTCCCCTGCCGCGATCGAAAGCCGTAGGATACGACTATCATTGGGGTCCCTGTTCGTATCTCGAGGGTAACTTTTCCCTTTCTCGAAATCGCCTTTAGCCCGTGCTTCGTAGTTTTCTTGATCCGCTTTCCAAAACGCTCTCATTTTTTCCCAACCAAAGAGCAGGGCAAAATCGGCATAAATTCCGTATCCTCGATGCTGATACTTAACTTCGTTCCCAGGCGCGTTAACGATATTGGCAGGACGGCCCTCGCGGAAATTTTCGGTAATCATCCGCCCTATCGCGCCTTGATCGATAGTAATCAGGTCGCTAGTTCCTCTGGAGCGGCTAAATGCACTATCTAGGTCCAGATCATAGCCCACATTTTGCACATACATGTACGGAACGTTTACCTCCGCCTCAGTTCCTCCAGTAAACTTAGTAATACGCTCGGCATGACCCATCTCATGAAAGAGGATATAAGGAGCTTTATGAGGACTTTCGATTACCCAGCGTTGACTCTCTTTAATAGCACTAGATTTAGGATTCCAATTAAAATTAGACTGAGGGTATCCGGGGTAAAAGGCATTGCCGCGCAAGATCACATCAACTTGGTGATAGAGCGTGACCCGAGGGCGAACAATTTGACGCCCAGAAAACTGCGAGAAGAGAGTCATACATTTATCATACTGTGCCATCGTTTCGTCAGGGTCTTTCATTTCTAGCGCCCAAGCACGCGGAATTTGCATCATTGCCTGCTGCGATTCGAAATCGATCCAAGGAACATCACTAGCCTCTAAGGCCGCGCGCCATTCATCCTTATCCGTTTTATTGAAAGGTAGCTTAGCAAAATTAGGCGCATCAACCACGTTTCGAGCATGAACGGACACTACGCCTCCAGTAGCCTCTGGAGGGACTTCCAGGTAGATATTCCCTCCAAGTGGGTGAGCGATCGTAACCATCTTTTCCTCAATTGGGTAGAGTAACGAAACGCGGTCTAATCGCATAACTTTAGGTCGCTTACTCAGATCCCAGCTATGAGCCCCCACGCGGATCTGATACCCCTTACCAATTAATTCCTTCGGAAACGCTAAGGTAGCCACTTCTCCTGCCGGTAAATACCATCCCAGTGGGCGGCGGGTGATTTCACCATTGGGGCTTTGAGGGTAGCCGTAACCTAAAATCTGAGTTGCATCAACCTTGACGCTGACTGTTTCGTCGGGCGTTGTAGTCGGCTCACATTTACCTGGAAAGTAATCTGCGGTGGCGAATTTATATGCAAAAAGCTTGGGGTTTTTAGCCACATTCTCTGGTACGTAGGCATGATCGATAAGCCCTTGCTGTAACGCAAACATCGCCCATTCTAACTCTACCCCTTCAGATTCAGAGCGTTTCTTTAGTTTCTCCCCCTGCTCAAAGAATAAGGGAGTGTAATTCTCATCAAAAAGATCAACAATTCCAAACGCTTGTGCAATGGAGTCCAGATCTTCAGTAAACCCCTCAGAGGCAGAGTGGAGCTCTTCACTCCACTCTAACAGCTTACTTGGAGAAGCCTCTTCGCTTCCCTGAATATGTTTTTCTAAGCCACTAAGGAGATCATCAAGCTCTTCCCCAAAACTAAAAAGCGAAAAGCAGAAAAAAACAACAAAACAAGAAATAATTTTCATATATCAATTTTCATGTATGAATTAACAACTATCATCGTCAATTAAAAACCTACAATGAACGCAATAATCTCTTATTCGTGAATGCGCTTCAGTGATGGTAAGCCTTGTTGTAGTAGGGCTTGATCAACTTGGTCACATGCCTCGGCGTTTAGGTAGATGAGGTATGGTGCTTCTGATAACTGAATGGTGTGTACTCCCTTCTCTGGCTTTTCGAATCCTTTTTCGAGATCAGCCATTGCTCTGATTTCTACTCCATTAACCTTCTCCACAAAGCATCTCCCCACCTGCTCATAACCAACAGTGGTCTGGCTTGGAATCGTTTGCGTTAAGACCACTGCTTCATCCATTGCTTCCTCGTAATTTTCTGAATGTAAATACACATCGAGTAGATTAAGCGGCGCGCGGCTTGCCCAATCTTTACCATAGGCTAAGAGGTACTGTTTAGTAAGCTTCTGAAAGATCACTCCTCCTTTAATCAAGTACTGAGGACCGTCTTCGTGATATTCGGTCGGTACCAGCCTGTCGGAAGAACCTCCTAAGGTAGCGGTAACCTCCTGGAATTCTCCTTCGCGCTTGAGTGTGATAGCGATCGTTTCTCCTATTTTCTTTTGACCTCGGATGAGGTGAGTCCAACCCAGTTTCCCATAGGTTTCGTCTTCGTAGTATCCTTTACGATCCAGCTTTTGACCATCTACTTCTACAATCACATCCCCTACTTCGATCCCCGCTTTACTAGCTGATGAACCTGCGCGCACAACGGTGACATAGACTCCACCATCCTCATCACTGAGGTGCAGCCAATCTCGGAACGCCGGATCTTGAATGCTCGTTCCTGCGATTCCTAGCGAAGGAAACCCCACGTATTCCCCATCGGCGGCATCCTCAAGGAATAGCTTAATGACACTAGAGGCGAGCGTCTCACTGATTTGTTCGTCAGAATCATAGCTGGTTAAGATCGCGGCTAATTTCCCATCTGAAACGATAGGAAGAGTGAAGCTATTAGTCGAGCTTTGTAGCGAGCCCTTCAATAGGTAACTAAAGAAGGATTTACCGCCACCGTAGGAAGGAACAATGTCAACTGCGTTGATTGTCGTCTCGGTTGCTGATTGCTCCCCTGTTTTCTTTAACTGCCAGGTCAAAACCGTATCTCCAGGATTCAGGTCAGGGCTCAACTCCATTGGGGTGAGTTCCTTGACAAAGCTTTCCTCTGCTCTGGTAGATTTAATTAATGCTAAATTCGCCTCGCGGTCGATAACCACGACCTCAGCAGGTTCACGGCTAGTTCCGTCTGCCGATTCAATTTCTAGGTAAACATTCTTAGCCACCATCTCACTAGTGGTAATGATCAGCCCATCATCCAATACTGCCCCTAGGCCCCGACGGCTGATCGGGTTGCCACGATCCCAAGGTTGCACCGCATTGTAGCCTTGAATAGTGGCATTAATCCGAACAAATCCATCTGGCTCAGTGGTCGCTGAACCGGCAGCACTATCAGAGGATTGATCATTACAGCTCCAGAGAACTAGGCTCGCAACGAGTGGAAGGATAAGAAAACGCGTTTTCATAATTCGTAAATGGTTGGGATTAAAGGTTAGCTGGTTGGGTAATCCCCAGACGGGCACCGATACGTTGATCAGCCCCCTTGAGGTCTGCGGACTTGAGGACTAATGGCTTCTTCGAGCCCTCGAACCAAAAGACTAAAAACTCTGGCAACTCTTCTGCCGCCAGCAAATCATGCAATTGCTTAAGGCTAACGATATCTGTATCGTTCACTGATTTAACGACTTTACCAGTAAACCCGCTGAGGTTCGAGGTCAGCTCGTCCTCGAAAATATTGGTCAACACGACCAAATCTTCTCGTTCCTTAAACACGCCCTCGTCGACATAATTGTTATACAACTGACTGAGCGCAGGATTATCCAGTTTGTACGTGCGCAGGAGATTGAAATCGAGAGGTTGAAAAAGCAGCCCCGCCTTAAAGCTATAGCGTGGTTTAACATCGTAACTGATTGCATATATGCGAGACGCCTTGGATGGAACCAGGGTGATCTTCTTCTTCAGTTTTTTACCATCACGGATAAAGGTCAGCTCCACCTCGTCCCCAGCAAATTTACGCTCCACGATCTCATGCATAAGCACCTGCTCGCCCGCGACTTCAATATTCCCACCATTATCGATCACATTCCCATCGATTTCTAGTAAGACATCGCCGCGTTCTAAGACCCCATCACAAGCGAGGTCTGGAGTTACATCAGAAATGAACACGCCAGGCGAATATTGAGGCAACCCAAGAGCCTGTTTCATCGCTGGATTAAAGAGCGGAAAGTGGCTCGCTCCCAAATCAACGTAACGATCATAATGGCCGTCGGACACATCCTTCATAAAGCGTTCAATGACAGGAACAGGAATCATATACCCCGTGTTATCAGCCTGAGTGAGACCTTGGAAGGCCACCCCTACAACCTCATCACCTTGTAGAACAGGACCACCGGAGTTTCCGGGGTTAATCGCAGCATCCACCTGGACAATCAGGTGCATATCAACCTGACTATGCGCGTACGGTCGAAAATCAATTCGGGAGACTACCCCACGTGTAACCGAAAGACGGTTTCCGCCCACTGGGTAACCAACGGCCTTCACTTCACTTTCCAGCTGTGGCACCTCATCAGAAATCTTAAGGTAAGGCAGATTCTCAAACGCAGAAAAATCTTCGACCTCTAAAATAGCGAGATCGCAATCATGGGCAATATGGATAATCTTGGCCGTATGTTTGATATCCGACCCTCGCTTATTGATGATGATACGGCGGGCGTTAGAGACGACATGTGCATTGGTGAGAAACCGATTCTTCCCCACTAGAAAACCTGTACCAATTCCGCCCCCAAAGCGACCCGCGGCCCATGGTTGGCGATAATCGTAGACCTGAGTCGAACATTCAATACGCACCACCGAAGAATAAATTTCGGTATTGGTAAGCGGAGTCTTAACAGAAGGTGCCAGAGCTTCTACAGGGAGCGCCTGAGCGGAGGCCAAGCCAAATAAAAGGCATGAGAGGGTAAAGCAGCGTAAAATAGTAATCATGTAATCTGTTCCTAACGAGCGTCATCCTAGGGTAATTCTGTGCAAAATTGTGTCAACACTCATATAGAACTTGATACTACTCAAATATTCAACTCTGAGGGCTAGGCTTTGATCAGATTTCATTCTGTATTGATTTTAAGTTATATTATTCAACGAGACTCTGGATCGGATATCGAATAGGAAGCCCTATCTTGTTGAACATACTACACTTCCGCAGGGTTAGACTCACCCAAAAAAAACTCTAACTCTGTAGTTTTTGTCCAGTCTTCTATTGTTACCTATCCTATGTGCTGTAAATCTCTTTTATTGTGGCGATATTGGCTCCTGGGGCTTCTAATGCAATTCTCTCGAATTCTTTTAATCGCTCACCTTTTTTTAATCCTTTTACAAGAAAGACCATTTTGTAAGCAATCATTTCGAATTCATTTCTAGTTTCATCCCATTCTCTTATTCCTGTTTGGATCATAGAAAAATTATCAACCTTTATTTCTCCTCTCTTTTGATCAACTTCGGTAGCTCCCTGTAAATTCAATAGCCCTCTTTCCGAGAATATTTCAGGAACGTATTCTGATACTGCGAATACGACACTATGAAAATCGTAATGGATATCATAACCTCTTAAGTAAAAAATTGAACTAATATCGGTGTGTAATAGTATTAAAGCCCCTCTTAAGCTATCGGTAAAATCATCATGATAGTTTTTGCCATTCGCTTCAAGAACAACCCGAAGATCACCTCTTTTCAGAATGAAATCGGGTCTAAATTTCCCGTTTTCGGTATTCAAGGTTTCTTGAGGTATTATTTCTGTTTCCTCATGAAGGTATTTTACAATTTGATTTAGAAGAAGCTCTTCAAGTTCGCTTTCTAATTGAACATCTTCCGATGTTTTTTGCTCTAGAGAGGTTGCTGCATCTTCTAACTTCTTACTAAAATATTCAATTTCTTCCTCGAATGCCATTTAATATAACGTCAAAAGCCACCCACTACAGGGAGTTAATGTTGACGAAGGGGTTAAGGGTTAAAGTAATCATGAAATTAAACTATGTAACGTATAGCGGATTGGTGTGCGCTGCCTTGTTAGTCTTTAACCTGATTCTTGCGCCATTCGTTAATGAACGAGTGAATGTCAAAGTGGATGTATCCATCGCCGTGCCCAAACTCTATCCAAACCTTCACGTTGGCTAGCGTGTCCTTATGTAGAATCACTCTTGCAGCTAAATTACCCTTACTGTCTTTCTCAAGCTTCTCGCCGAGTTCCGCAATTAGCTTAGCCTTTTTCTCATCTAGATATGAAGCACTCATCAACTTAGCAAAACCGACCGCCTTAATCTCCGGCTTCACCTTCTCTGGGGCAACATGAAGCTGTGTGTAAATCCTTCCATCTTTGTATTCGTGAAAAGACAAACGAATACCTTTTGCTTGAGCATCTGCTGGTGTGACCGTTCTCGAACCTAAAATTGGGCTAGCCTTCGAAATTACTGGAAGCGCTAACATGAACAAAAGGTATACTAGTGATGGTATTTTCATAGGCTAACAGAATTCGATCAACCACCCGTGCTAGTATTAGGATTTTGCTTAGTTTCTGGTTTTAAAGTAACCCTTAATATAAGCGAACTCTTATCCTCTTCATCCATAGAGTAGCCCCAACTGGCGATTTCGTTATCTCCAACCATAACACTACTATCTCTGATACTGTTTACTTTATTTTCATCTAGGCCTTTCCCTTTAAAGTTATAAACTGCGTAAACTAGAGGCTCAGATACATGCTCTATTTTACGATTAACACTTTGACGCGCGAAGCCATCAGCAATCGATATTAGATACTTAGTGATTTTTTTGTCTTCATCAATTTTGATTAAAATTTCTAGGTGCTCATCTTCGTCGTCTTCTCTGAAGTGAAAATCGCCCCGTAAAAGGTCTTTAAAGTCTCCCAATGATTTTTCTTCTCCATCCTTATTGATGAGTATCAACTCTAACGAGCTTATATTGTTATAGACCTCCTTCTTAATAATTCCTTTGTTAACTTTCCACCCCAACAAATGCGTAATGTCATTAATGGTAAGATCGGCTGTCTGAGATTTCCCCAGTAACGCCAGAGAAAGTAGAGTGCATATTACAATTCGGTACATAATTTTAATGATAATAGTAATGAATCACCCTCGTGTGCTTATATTCGCACTTCGCTTAGTCGCTGCTTTCAGAGGGTTGATCATATTTGATAAGTCTTATCGTACAAATGCTGGCTATTAACACAAGTTGGAAATTAGGCTTCGATCATCGGTGAAGATTAGATAATCGATAACATTGACTCTAACAACTACCCTTCAGTCGTTTCATAGCCCGAAACCTAGATCGTCGAAAAAAGAGCCATCCCTATCTGGCGATTTTCTTTTTGGTTCGACCCTTAGGGGCTTTGCCAAAATCTTGATTAAGTTTTTGAGGAATAGGGGCATTAAGATTTGTGCGCCATTCGACGAGGTCATTTAATAGCTCTTTGACGACCTCAGGCTTACCCTCCGCTAGGTTCGTGCGCTCGCTAAGGTCTGCTTTCAGATTATAGAGCTCGATGTCATTCTCCTCAAAGTATTGGATCAGTTTCCAATCACCGCGCCTAATCGCGGAGCCTGGTCTAGTACGGAAAAGAGGGTCTTGGGTATCGGCGTTGCCTGCTTGTAGGTAAATAGGAAAGTGCCAGTATAGTGAGCGCGCTGGCAAGCTCCCGCCCGTCAGAAGAGGCAGAAGACTATGCCCATCGAGCACTTTTCCTTCAAGCTTTGTGTTTGTCATGTCGAGCAAGGTCGGGAAGAAATCGAGATTGGTAACAGGGGTGTCATTCGTACTAGGCTGCACCTTAGCTGGCCAACGAATGATGAAGGGTACACGGATACCCCCTTCGTAATACGACCCTTTACCTGCCCGTAGAGGTGCTTGCTTAGAGACTTTATAAAAGCCTCCATTATCTGAGGTGAAGATGATTACTGTATTAGTCGTAAGATCGAGCTGATCTAATGTTTCCATCAGCCTGCCAATATTGTCATCTAAGCTAGAGATCATCGCTGCGTACTCAGGGTTATTTTGAGCACTTGTTGATTCCTTGTTCGTAAAGTAATCGACCTTCTCTTTTGGCCCCTGAATCGGTGAGTGTACGGTGAAGTATGGCAGGTAGAGGAAGAACGCCTTGGTTTTATTCTCGGTGATAAATTCGATCGCTTTAGAAGTTAGATGATCGGTGAGGTAAGTCCCCTCTTCTTTCACTTCCAGATTAGGGTATTTATAAGGACTATGGTACCCCCCTTCGTAGGGACCACCCGCTTCTGTTCCTCCTACATTAATATCAAAACCGTTTTTTAAAGGATCCTTAGTGACGTGCCATTTCCCCATTGTCGCAGTGAGGTAACCAGCCTTTTTCATCGCATGCCCTAGTGTGATGCTCTCACCTGATAGGTGTAGAGTATTCTTAGTGGGAACGATCTTACGAGTATGTGAGTGACCGCGTTCAGAGCTATTTACAGTATAGACTCCATGACGTGGGCTCGCTTCTCCAGATAGAGCACAAGCTCGGCTCGGGGCACAATTGGCAGCGGAGGCATACCCATTACTAAACACGATACCTTGCTGAGCTAGGGCATCAATATTAGGGGTCTCATAGTAACTACTCCCTTGATAGGCCACGTCAGCCCAGCCTAGGTCATCGACGTTGATATAAATAACATTAGGCTGATCTACAGCCAACGCACTGAGCGAGGTAAGGATTAAGGCGAGTAAAGATTTCATGGCAATTAGATTAAACCGTAAAGTCGTGAACCGTAGGGACGACACTAGGTAACCTCAGTACGCTAATTCACCGACATTATTTCAGAAATTCTTCTCAAAAAAAAGGAGCGACTTTCGTCGCTCCTTTTTTTAGAAAATTATTAATTTATCAAGCTTACTCTGATACTAGAGGCTTCATGGTAGGAACTAAACCAATGAATGGATTACCGTCCCAGCCTTGAGTAGTAGCACGCTCAAGAACGCTCTCAGAAATCGTACCACAACATGCAGCCTTCGCTTTGTAGCGTTGTGTACACTTAGGACAATCACCTGTACTAACTACTCCTTCTGTGAGGGTCTCTACATTATTGCAGGCAGCAGTTTTACAGCACGACACGAAGGACAAGGTAGCGAGGGAAAGAACTAAAAATTTGAGTGCGTTTTTCATATAAGAAAAGTAAAACAGTAGATTTTATAAGAAATCAACATCTTTTAACTAGAAAAGGGAAAAAAGCTCTCCTCCCCTTCCTAAGATGATTGAATTATTTAATTATTTAGCAACTTTTAGGACTTTTTCTACAATTCGCTTCTGATTAGGTAATTGTTCCGCTTCTATGTGTGGTGAATAGATAGCTGGAGCATCAATCGTACAGACTCGGCCAACTGGCGCGTCTAGGTAATCAAAAGCGTATTCTTGGATCAGCGTAATAAGCTGAGCTGAGACTCCACAGAATGGCTTAGACTCATCGACAATCACAGCGCGATTCGTCTTTTTGACCGATTCGATAATTGTATCCTGATCAAGTGGACGGATTGAGCGAAGGTTCACTACTTCCGCATTGATATTATGCTTCTCCGCTAGCTCTTCTGCCGCTTTAAGAGCTGGAACAACTGAGCCACCATGAGCTATGAGAGTAATGTCTGAGCCTTCACGCTCAACTTTCGCTTTTCCAAGTGGAATCGTGAAATCAGGACTCTCTGGTACTTCGCCGCTCATTCCATAAAGAACCGTCGATTCCATAACATAAACTGGATCATTATCACGGATTGCGGTTTTCATAAGTCCCTTAGCGTCTTCTGGAGTAGCAGGAGAAACAACCTTAAGCCCTGGCATGCTCGCGAAAATCGCTTCTGGAACGTGTGAGTGTGTTGCTCCAACATTCGTACCACCATTAGCGGGGCCACGAACTACGATCGGACAGTTACACTGGCCACCTGACATATAACGCACATTGGCCGCATTGTTGACCAGTTGGTCAAAGGCTACGGAGTGGAAAGACCAGAACATGAGTTCCATCACAGGTCTAACGCCGAGCATCGAAGCTCCTACGCCCATTCCAATAAAAGCTGCTTCTGAAATAGGAGTATCAAAGATACGCTTGTCTCCCCATTTGCTCCACAGACCTTCGGTAACCTTGTAAGCACCATTGTACTGCGCGACTTCTTCCCCAAAGATGACTACATTATCATCTCTGGTAAGTTCTTCGTCCATGGCTTCACGGAGCGCTTCGCGGTAGGTAATTGTTTTTGTTTTCATCGTATTCCTGTGGGATTAGTCGTTGAAGAAGTAACGGCCTGACTGGCTCGCTTCTGTGTTATTATCTACTTCCCAGTAAACATCTTGGGATATGTCCTCGATAGTCGGGGCGGGAGAGTTAATGGCAAACTTAACAGACTCTTTCGCTTCAAGCTTAGCTTCCTTATCAATCTGCTTAGCTAGGTCTTCGTTAAGAACCCCTTCCTTAAGAAGCTGATCTTTCCAGACCGTGATCGGGTCGTGCTTTTGCTTATAATTTTCGATTTCCTCTGCTTCACGATACTTCTTGTGATTTGCATCAGCTACAGAGTGTCCGTTGTAACGGTACGTGTCGATCTCAAGGAGAGTTGGGCGGTGCTCTTTACGAGCGCGTTCCATCGCCGTGTTCAGTGCCACACGGAGTTCATACATGTTTTCACCGTTTACGACATCCCAATCCATATTGTAGCCCTCAGCACGTTGTGCGAGGAATTCAGGAGCTGAGCTAGAACGCTCTTGGGAGGTTCCCATTGAATAGCCATTGTTTTCGATAATGAATACAACTGGGATATCCAGTAGAGCCGCCATGTTAAGTGATTCGTGGAAAGCGCCTTGGTTAATTGCACCATCACCGAGGTAACAGAGACAGCACCCTTCCTGTTCAAGATATTTCACACCGTAAGCAAGGCCGAGTCCTAAAGGAGTTTGACCACCTACGATTCCATGACCACCCCAGTAATTCTTATCAGGGGCGAAGAAGTGCATTGAGCCTCCTTTTCCTTTTGAGCAACCATCGATCTTACCAAAAAGCTCAGCCATACATTCATTCATGTTCATCCCTACGGAGAGTCCATGAGCATGGTTACGGTACGCTGTAATCATGTGATCGTGATCACCCATGAGTGAGGCAGACGCGATCGCAATTGATTCCTGACCATTGTATAGGTGGAGGAACCCGCCGATATTATCTTTTAGATATTGAGCATTAGCATTAAGCTCAAATTGACGGATGCGTACCATATCACGGTAGAACGCTATCTTTTGCTCCGCTGTGAGCGTTTTATTAATAGGATCTTTGGAGCAATCCTTTTTAGTTTTTTGTCTAACAGATTTAGCCATGGTTAAAAGTTGTTAATTACCCTTGTCGAAACAAAGGCAGGTGATTCACGTCTCGGAAATAACCCGTTATTTTCCGTTCGGGCAAGGGAAATTTCCCTCTAGATGAAAGATTTTGATTTCAAGCGGTAATCTTGGCGACCTGAGAGCGAAAATCTAACTTGAAATTAGCGACCGCCATAACAAGCGCGAAACTTGCATTAGCGACTAGAGAATTACGGAAAAACACCCAAGTAGGTTGTGCGAGAGTCGGGTGTTGCCCCCATTGCGCTTGGTAGAATCCGTTCCAGCTCTTTTCATAAAAACTGCCACTAAGCCAGCTGATCGTATTCGCAAAAAAGTAAAACCCAATCGCACAGGCTAAACTCCCGCCAATCAAAAGCGAAGCACGTTTCATTCC
>JALZUI010000016.1 GCA_023301545.1 Akkermansiaceae bacterium | reverse complement strand
GCCACCACGACCTCATTACCACGCTCCAGATGGACCCGCGCTAACTCACCAGCGATAAAACCACCACCTCCTGCTATTAAAACTTTTTTGCTCATACTTATTGCTTAAAACGAATTAAAAATTGATCCATACCACGCTACCGCCCTTGGTTGCATTGCTTTTCGCAACATCCAATTATCGGTTTTTCTAGTATAAAGTACCGCATGGCACACCCCTTTAGTCAACGATAATGAATTAATGTTCACAAAAAAATGAACATTAATTCATTTCGATAAATCTTGAGTTCCCACCCCTGTTAAGGTTCTAATTTCGCCACCCTAATGCCCCCCTCCCTCATTAACGCCAGACACCTGTTCCTACTCGCCCTCATGATTGGCGGAGCTTGCTTGGCGCACACCCTCTACAGCTGGGAAAGCGAAGCCACGGCCAACTACCTAGCGAGCCACCCTTACTCCGTCAGCTCCATTCACCATGGCCGACCACTCTTGCTCGCTTCACTCGCTTTTTTACCCGCTCTGGTCGGTCTCTACTACTGCTTTTCAGGCCTCCTCGATCGTTACCTCCTTAAGAAATTTCTAAGTATTTTCATGATCACCCTATTCGGGTTCATCTTGATCTGGCTCCTATTAGAGCTAGAAAACCGCCCTAGCGCCTTCAAAAACAATAGCTTTAGCATCCTAGAGATCAGTAATTTCTATCTTGCACAGATGCCCTTCGTCTTTGCCCTCATGGCGCCTTTTTCCCTTCTCCTCTCTTGCCTCTACGTACTTGGACAACTCTCTAATCACCGTGAAATCATTGGGATGATTCAGACTGGCCGTGGCTTTTTCAGAATCGTCGCCCCCGCTATCATCGTCGGAGTCGCCACCTCCTTAGTCATTAGCGTCCTAAACTTTCATTGGACCACCTGGGGAACAAATTACAAAGACGGCATGCTAGATGCGGCTAAACACGACACGTTCACGCGAGCAAAAAATGTCATACACGCCCACCCTGAAACTGGGCGCCTGTGGTTTGTCGGACTCTTTCCCTCCGGGCACTTTGAGGGCGACCCTTTACGCAATGTCGAAATCACCACCCTCTCCGAAAGTGTAGCTCTCCAAAAGCGCCTCTTTGCGGACTCCGCTAGCTGGGATAAAGACACGGGCCACTGGACGCTCCAGCAAGTCCGCGAAATCCAACTGGCAGACGAACGAATCCCTAAGGTCACCCCTATCAAGGAGCAAGTCATCATTAAGGACTGGATCGAAACTCCCAGCGAACTCATCTCCAAAAGCTTACCGCCAAACTCTCTAGGCATTGCCGAAATTAATGACTGGCTTCACAATCACCCCTCTAGCCCCTGGATTGACCGACAGCCGTATCTAACACAATTTCACAGCCACATCGCCAAGCCCTGGACGAGCTTGGTAGCCATCCTTCTTGCGGCTCCGCTCGGCATCGTATTTTCCCGTCGCGGCGCATTCGGTGGAATCATTACCGCGCTCACGCTCTGCCTCCTTCTCTTCTTTAGTAATGAATTCTTTGTCGTCATTGGAGAGAACGGCTTCATGCACCCCGTCATGGCAGCCTGGGGCCCCAATATCATCTTCACGATCCTCGCCGCCTTCCTCATCCACCGACGCCTGAACGGCAGACCTATCTACCAAACAGTTAAGTGCTTTTTGACTCCCAGATAATTAAGGCTTATTGACCTTAACAGGATTCACCCGCCTAGGGTAGAGCGTCTTACACATCGGACACTTCGTTCCATCACAGCCTCTGGCCGAGCAGTACTCCCGCCCGTAAAAGATGATTTGTAAATGGAGCTTATTCCAACTCTCCATAGGGAATAGCGTTTTGCAATCGTTCTCAGTTTGCACCACGTTCTTCCCCTTCGTTAACCCCCAGCGTTGCGCTAGACGATGAATATGCGTATCAACAGGAAAGGCGGGAACCCCAAAGGCTTGCGCCATGACGACAGAAGCCGTTTTATGACCAACTCCAGGGAGCGTTTCTAAAATCGCAAGATCCTGAGGAACCTCTCCCTCATGATCATCACGGAGAATTTCTGAAAGCCGTTGAATCGCCTTCGCCTTTCGCGGGGCCAGCCCACAAGGCTTCACAATCGCCTCAATCTCCTCCACAGGAACCAGAGCCATCGCCTCAGGATGATCAGCACGCGCAAATAACCCAGGTGTGATCTTATTCACGCGGGCATCCGTGCATTGCGCCGAGAGTAAAACCGCTATTAAAAGCGTATACGGGTCTGTGTGATCCAGCGGAATCGGAGCCTCTGGATACAGGCGCTCCAGCTCCGCATGAATATAGGTTGCACGCTCCTTCTTTAACATAGACCTAGAGCCTTAAATACACGCCTTCGTAATAAGCTCTACAATCCGCTCATTACTGGTAGCCGCCGTCTTCGCGAGAAAGCCTTGCGTATGACAAAACAGCACATCCGACTCCCCTTCTAATAGTGAGAAATCTAGCCCTGCACAGTCATTGTATCGACTAAGCGCATACCCTGAGCCACGACGATCAGGATACACCAACGCAATCACCTGCTCACAAAGCCCCTTCATTTCCACAAAACGACCCATTCCTAGCGAAGGTTCGGAAGGCATGTTATCGGACTTAGGAAGCACTACGACCTTCTTTCCATCTGGCATATCCCAAATTTCACAAGTCCGCATTAGGTAATCTAAGCGCTCTCGCAGTGAGCGAATGTAATTCAACAGATCTTCCCCGATCATCTTCATAAGCTCCCAAATCGTATCTCTAGGGCCTAGGAATTCGGTGTACGCAAAGCGGCGAAGAACCGTGACGTCGATTGGTGAATTCAGCTTATTCAGAACATCACGGTCAACCTCGAGCCATTCCGCCGTTTTCACGGGGCCTCGGCAATCAAACCACTCCGTAGGCTCCAACCATTCACAAAACTTCTTCGCGTCTTCATAATGCCCTAGCGCCTTGAGAATAAGCGAAATTGAACATGTCGGCTCGTGATCACGAGGAAGCTGATGGTGATCAAAATTCATTAACTCAGGCTCGTGTCGTCCGCCAATATCAATGACACAAACAAGGGGGTCTTCTAGCTCTTCTGCTGTCGGCTCTCTTCTGACAATGGGAGCTGGACTAGTCGCCAGCATCAAGCAACAGGCCAAGAAATCATCTTTGTGAGCTCCTCCCGGATGAGTCAGGATGGACTTTACATTTTTCATAAAAAAACTTAACCTTATCTCGTTGGTATTTGAAAGTAAAATCATTCCAAGCCCCACGGAATAACTCGCAAACTGCTTAAACTGAGTTTGAAATCTTTACAAAGCTACTTCACTCCTAACTTCTTATGCTAATCTCATAATTTTTAGTTGTCAAAACCCTAGGAGAGACTTAACCTGCTCCCCTATGAAGTTTCTAGCCCCCATCGCACTAGGCCTCGCCCTACTTTCCTCTTGTTCCCTCAGCCCATCGGGTAATGAGTCCAACTCTGTCGAAGCGACCCTCGCCACGTACCGCGCGTACGACCTACCCGCCTCTCGCCCAAACAACCCCTCCGCAGTAAAAGTGAAGGTTTCACTAGCGAAACAAATGGTGTACGTCATGGAAGGTTCACGCCCGCTATTAGTTATGCCCGTCTCAATCGGTCGTCCTGGGAAAGAAACACCACGCGGAAACTTCACTATTTACAATCGCGAAGCCAAGCGTCGCGCTAACACACACGGTTACGCGTACCAAGGCTCGCTCTCAGCCCCTAGCAACCTCCACTGGACCTACCTCAAGGATAAAAAGGCTGGATACAAACTTCTCGGAACTCCTATGCCATACTGGAGTGAGTTCAAAAGCGGCTACGGCTTCCACACTGGCTGGCTTAAGCCTTACCCAACATCTAGCGGCTGTATCCGCATGCACGAAAACCTAGCGCCTAAGTTTTTCGCGATTACCAAATCAGGTACTCCTGTAAACATCGCGCAGACTCAACCTGAAGATACGGTTCTAGGACTTGACATCAAGCGTCCACCAAATGCTGATCCACTTCCTCAGTACCCTGCGTCGATCAGAACCACTAATAAAATCTTTACATACCACAAGGTTCCTAGCTTTAACTAAAGCATGAACCCGGCGCACCTCCACGACGTAATTAAGGCCAGAAAAACGATCAAAGTCCTCGGCTCGCCCGAGGCTCCCACTCGAATTTCAGACCAAGTCGCGGAGGTTAATGACGCTGTAGTACGGGAGGCCGTACAAACCGCCGGCATGGCCCCTTTTCACTATGCGCGGTCTAAGGATCTCGCAGAACCATGGAGAGCCTACCACTTATGGAACGAGGACACTAACAGCCTCGCTCTCTATTTACAAAACGAGCTTGGGGTGCAAACCAAGGAACCTAAGTTACTTGCCGCTTGTGGGTCAGTCGTCTTAATTACCTGGCTCCCTCAGCACCCTTTTTCTCAGCAAGAAAAGCAACGCAAAATCGAAGAAGAGCATATCGCAGCTACCTCTGCTATGACTCAAAACTTGCTCCTTCTCCTCACTGCTCATGGATTAGGAAACTACTGGTCCAGCGGAGGCATCCTACGCAGTCCAGAGCTTTTTGAAAAGTTAGGTATCCCTGTAGAAGAACGCTTAATGGGTGCCATCTTTGTCGAATACCCTGAGGCTACTAATCCTAATCACGAATGCAAACCTGGCGCCTTGCGGAACCAGCGGAGTTTAAAGTGGATCAAGGAATTAGCACTTTAACCTCCTCCGACACCGTTCACAAAAAAGAGAGCCCTCACTTGCGTGAAGACTCTCCTTATAAAGGCTAGGTTACTTAGGCCTCAATCTTTGTCCAAGCAGCATTATTTGTAGTCGATGCTACTACCGCTTCCACAAAAGCCATTCCTCGGACTCCGTCTTCGATTTTAGGGTAATCCAGATTACTCGGCTCTGGCTCCACTCCGTCGATCACTGCTCGGAGGTGATTCGCAAAGTTCAGATACACGTTAGCAAAAGCCTCCAAGTAGCCTTCAGGGTGCGCTGGAGGCGTGCGAGCTGCATTAGAAGCGGATTCACCAAGGTAGCCCATACCCGTACGGAAAACCTGCATCGGCGCTTCTAGCCATTTAACCAACATCGTATTAGGCTCTTTTTGATGCCACTCAATACCACCTTTTTCACCCCATACGCGGATGTTCAGATTATTCTCTTCCCCAACTGCAATTTGCGAGCTGTGGAGAATCCCTTTTGCTCCATTCTCAAAGCGGAGAAGCATATTCGCGTCATCATCTAAGGTACGACCATCAACGAAAGAGGTCAGATCAGCGGAAAGTTCACTGATATGTAGACCGGTAATGTATTCCGCAAGGTTTTCGGCATGGGTTCCAATATCACCCACACAACCAGTAGCGCCTGATTTTTTAGGATCCGTACGCCAGGCCGCTTGCTTCTGCCCAGAGTCTTCCACCTTAGTCGCTAACCAGCCTTGGGGATACTCCACTACAACTTTACGCACTTTACCCAAATCTCCATTCGCGATCATTTCACGCGCTTGTTTAACTAGCGGGTAGCCTGTGTAATTATGCGTTAGGCCATAGAGTAGGCCTGTGCTTTCGACGATCTTTTGGAGCTCTTTTGCTTCCGCTAGGTCAAAGGTCGCTGGCTTATCGGACAAGACAGGAAAGCCTGCCTCTAGTGCAGCCTTCGCTGCGGGAAAGTGAACATGGTTCGGCGTAACAATCGCCACGAAGTCCATGCGCTCACCTAATGGCAGCTTCGCTTCCTCTGCCATCATCTCATCATAGTTCGCGTAACAGCGCTCAGACGCGAGATAGAAGTCTTCCCCAGAGAGCTTAGACTTCTCCTCGGATGAACTAAACGCTCCACAGACCAACTCGATTTCGCCATCGATATTGGCCGCAATTCGGTGGATGCCGCCAATGAAAGCCCCACGGCCTCCACCAATCATCCCCATCTTAATTTTTCTTTTAAACGCGCTCATCTTATTGATTAGAGGTATCAAAGGCGGCATCGAAGGCCACATCGTTCGGAGTAAAATCGAGACGCTTAACAAAAGCACAACTCTCGGTCGCACCTTCAAAACGGTCCATACGCCCATCTTCCCACTCTACTGATAGTGGCCCAGTGTACTTGGCATCATTAAGTGCCACAATCACTTCTTCAAAGTTCACATCACCCCGTCCGACAGAACGGAAATCCCAGTTACGACGGCGATCACAAAAATCAGTATGCCCACCAAAGACACCAACAGAGCCATCTCCATGACCCCACCACGCATCTTTCATGTGCGCATGGAAGATGCGGTCAGAGAACTCATCGATAAAGCGAATGTAATCCACCCCTTGGTAGCCCAGGTGACTCGGATCATAGTTAAAGCCAAAGCGCTCATGACCACCCACCGCATCAATCGCACGTTGCGCACTCACAATATCAAAGGCGATCTCAGTTGGGTGAACCTCTAATGCAAAATAGACATCCTCAGCCTTGAACGCATCTAGGATAGGGAGAAAACGCTTCGCGAAATCTTGGTACCCTTTTTCGTAATACTCCTGAGAAGTCGGAGGAAAGGCATAGAGCGCATGCCAGATGCTAGAACCGGTAAAGCCATTAACCACCACCTTACCTGTACCTTTTCCAAATTGGGACATGTACGACTTACCTGCATCCGCAAACTTACGCGCAGCTTTCCCCGCATCGATCATCTCTTGGGCCGCCCGTTGGCGCACACCCTCAGGATCTCCGTCGCCCCAAACTTCGTCTGACAAGATCGCTTGGTGGCGCTCATCGATCGGATCACAAATCGCCTGTCCAACCAAGTGGTTAGAAATCGCGTAACAAGCCAGACCATGCTCCTCCAACTGCTTCCACAGCGATTCCACATACCCCGCTTCATTCAACGCACGCTGAACTTCAAAGTGGTCGCCCCAGCAAGCAAGCTCCACTCCTTGATACCCCATCTCCTTCACCTTAGGAAGAAGTTCGGCCAACGGAATGTCAGCCCACTGTCCTGTAAATAATGTTACTATTCTGGCCATTGTATTATAAATTTTTGGTCATTAGGAAACGGATAATCAGATCCACTACATCCCTCCTTAATATCAAACTAGGAACCTTTCCGTACGAGCGCACGAACATTCTGCTGAAAGTCAATATAATGCAAGATATCGTCAACCTTCGGCTTCCAGCCTCCTCTTATTACTGATCAAAAAGAGAGTCGAGGGCGCATCGTGAGAACCTCAGGCTCGCCATCCGTGACATGCACCGTGTGCTCAAAGTGCGCGGATAACTTCCCGTCCTTGGTCACGATTGTCCACTGATCTTCTAGGCAAATCACCTCACCTACACCTTGATTGATCATCGGCTCGATCGCTAAAACCATCCCCGCTTTCAGGATTGGTTGCTTTCCTTTTGGGCGATAGTTAGGCACCGCTGGTTCTTCGTGCAGGTTTTTCCCTACGCCATGCCCCACTAGGTCACGAACTACGGTGTAGCCTAGCTTTTGCACATGCTCCTCGGTCGCACCACAAAGGTCTGCCAGAGATTCACCCGCGCGCGCAAAACTAATCGACTCAAACAGCGCCTGCTCCGTAGCAATCATCAAATCCTTCGCCTCTTGAGAAATATTCCCCACTGGAACGGTCAGTGCATTATCTCCGATCCATCCATTCTTTTGAACCCCTACATCGATCGAGACAATATCTCCATCATTGATTACACGAGGGCCACCTATTCCATGAACGACCTCTTCATTAACAGAGATACAGGTAAAGGCCGGAAATCCGCGATAGCCCAAAAAGGCACTGCGCGCTCCGTACTCCTTAATCAATTCACCGGCATAATCGTCGATCTCCTTAGTCGTGACGCCTACTTTAGTCGCCGCCGCCACTCGCTGCAGCACATTACTCGCCACTTCTCCAGCAACGCGCATTTTTTGGATATCGCTCTCTGACTTGATCGGAATTCGGTTTTTCTTGCCCATGGGAATGCTTGATTAAGCCACCCTCTCCCGAATGAAAAGCAGAAAACACGCTCTACTTCACCTCATTCATTTGCGCGGAGTGCGGAAACTCCTTAGAGGTCAGCGCCTTAAAGGCAAAGCACCAAAAGGAAACAAGCCCCCAGCTCAGACCAACAACCACCCCGACATCAATAATCCCACGCCACGGCTGGCTCAAATAAGAAACCGCGGTAATCAAACATATTACCATAATCAGAATCACCCACACCACAATGCGCGTCTTCTTATTCGATTGAAAAAAGCCCATTGCGAACAACGGCGCTAAAAGCACGCGCAAAAGCGTTGGTTCATCACGAATCACTCGCAGACGTGCCGCTGTGCGCGGAGAGAAGCTTTTCTGAAAACCACGAATCCCTTCGGAGTAGAGCATGAAAATCGCAAAGCCAACCAGTAAGACCCACTGCATCAATGACAACCCACCAGCAATCGCCTCCTCACCTCGAGGCGCCAGTCTAAGGATAGGATTCAAAAGAAGAGCGCTCACGCCCAGTAAAGCCCATATCACACCTAAAAAATTCATACCGCATACTGATAACCATTAAGTAAGATGCAACGCTAAACCTCTCTTTTTTCAAAAAAGACTCCCCCCG
>JALZUI010000015.1 GCA_023301545.1 Akkermansiaceae bacterium | reverse complement strand
GTATATGAAAGCACTTCTTTTACCCTCTGTTCTCGCCCTGTTTGTTGTTTCCTGCGCTAGTCATAATCCGGCTTCGCGGGCGGAAAAGTATCCTGAACGGTTCGCTAACCTGAATACCTCTGAACAAGAAGAGGTGCAGCAAGGGCGTATTTCTGAGGGGATGTCTAAGGATGGTGTCTTCATCGCGTTGGGCAATCCAGATAATATCATAAATCAACTAGAAAACGGAACGGAGACGGAGGAGTGGAGTTATTATACGCTGACGCCTACGATTAGGCAAAACTTTGGGTTTGGCATAGGTTACGGAGGATATGGCGGTCATGGAGGGTTCAGAGGCCGACGAGGATACGGTGGCTTTGGCGGATACGGCCACAGCGGTCGTTTCGGCAGTCGTTACAGCAGTTTTTTATACAGCCCTCAAATCAACTATTCACCTAGCCTCTCGGCGGTAGTTGAGTTTGATGGTGATTACGTTTCGAGCTACAAAGTTCGTAAGTCGAGATAAGGCTGAGGGGTTTTACCCGTAAAAGAAAAAAGGCTTCGCTACTGAGTAGCGAAGCCTTTTTTGCGTGGATGAGGAGTCTCTGATTAGACGATGCGCTCGAGGAGGTAGGGGAGAACGTCTGAGATGTTGAGGCGTTCTTGCTCCATGCTGTCACGGTGACGGATGGTGACGGTGTTTTTAAGTTCCTCGCCTTCTTCTCCGAGGGTCTCGAAGTCGATGGTGATACAGAATGGGGTTCCGACTTCATCCTGTCGACGGTAGCGACGGCCTACGGCACCAGATTCATCGTAGAAGACATTCATGTGCTTCTGAAGCTGCTTTTGTAGATCGCGGGCAATTTGTACTTGCTCGTCGTTCTTCTTAAGTAGCGGGAAGATGGCGGCCTTGATCGGAGCGATCTTAGGATCAAAGTGGAGGACAGTACGAATATCGGTTTTGCCCTTAGAGTCGGTGAGTTCCTCTTCATCATAGGCCTCACACATGAGGGCTAGGACGGTACGGTCACAGCCAGCGGAGGGCTCGACGACGTGCGGGAGGAACTTTTCCTTAGTCTCTTCATCGAAGTACTCGATAGGTTTGCCAGAGTGTTCCTTGTGCTTGCCGAGGTCGTAATCACCACGGTAGGCAACGCCTTCGAGTTCATCAATACCGAATGGGAATTCGTACTCAAGGTCGTATGTTTTAGAGGAGTAATGTGCACGCTCGCCATCTGGGACGTCGAGGACGTGGATTTTTTCACGAGGGATGCCGATTTCCTCATAGAAGCTGAGGCGTTGCTCTAACCAAGTTTCGGTTAGCTCTAGGCCTTGGTCAGCGGCGCAGAAGTACTCGATCTCCATTTGTTCAAACTCACGTGAGCGGAAGGTGTAGTTACGAGGGTTGATCTCATTACGAAACGCTTTTCCGATCTGGGCGATGCCGAATGGGAGCTTTAGACGAGAGGTGTCCAAGATGTTCTTGTATTGCGTAAAGATGGACTGGGCCGTTTCTGGGCGAAGGTAGGCGGTGGCGTTCGGGTCGTTCTCGTCAGCAGAGGCACCCATTTGCGTTTTAAACATGAGGTTGAACTCACGAGGCTCGGTGAGGAGGGAGCCGTTATCAGGATTGAAGGTTGTGGCTTCGGTTACTTCCTTGGAGCCCGTTTGTGTTACCTCGAGTTTCTTAAAGGAGATTCCGCCATCCTTGAGGAATTTAGCGTAGAATTGCTTAGCGGTTTTGACGGCGAATTTTTCGTCTTGGCCTTCTTGCGCGAGGACGGCGTAGGGACGCTCGACGGCGAATCCGCTTTCCTCGTGGCTAGCACCTGAGAATTCGTAAACGGTACCTGACATTGGATCGATCTTATCAGAACGGAGACGGGCATTAGTGAGGAGACAGTCACACATCGGGTCGGAAAACCCACCAACGTGGCCAGAGGCGGTAAGTACGGCTTGGTGATTAAGGATGGAGCCATCCATGCCGACGATGTCATCACGTTCCGTGACGTTCTTACGCCACCAGAAGCGTTTTAAATTATTCTTAAGCTCTACGCCTAATGGGCCGTAATCCCAACAACCATTTAGGCCTCCATAGAGTTCGCCAGATTGGAAGATGAATCCCTTACGCTTGCTGAGAGAGACGATTTTTTCCATCTTCTCAGGGTTAGTTGTACTACGGTCTGCCATAATTTTTATAAGTGTTTAAGGCAGCAACTAAACAGGGCTAGGAGTATTGATCAATAAAAGAAATTCTCTATCTGAGGAACTGGCGGCTTGTAAATTCCAGATTGGGCGCCAGTTTAGGCGTATGAAATCTTTAGAAGCAGTGCTTTTTGACTTTGATGGCACGATGGTTGATACGGAGTGGATCATCTACGAGGAAGTCCAACGAATCTTCCACAGTGAAGGGCAAGAGCTGCCATTGGAGCAGTACTCAAAGTGCATCGGTAGTAGTTATGAAACCTGGTCGCCCCAGACTTACCTAGAGGAGTTGACGGGGAAGAGCTACGATTGGGAGACTCTACGAGCGGCGCGTAATGTGCGGATTCGCGAGCGGATGGAAGCGCAAGAGTTGATCTCAGGGGTGCAAGAGGCTCTCGACTTTACGCAACAATGTGGCTTGCGGCTGGGGGTGGTCTCTAGCTCTAGCCATGACTGGGTTGATCGCTGGATTGAGAAGTTGGGAATTGGCCATTACTTTGAGCACGTTACCTGTCGGGGAGATGCCCCACGTATCAAGCCTGCTCCAGATCTTTTCCTAAAGGGCGCTGAGCGGATGGAGATCGATCCTAGCCGTTGTCTAGTGGTGGAGGACTCCCGCAACGGAATGTTAGCGGCGCATGAGGCGGGGATGTCCGTCTTCGCAGTTCCTAATCGAGTGACGGTAGTTTCCGACTTTTCCGAGGCGCTGCAGAAGCTAGGCTCGATGTTAGAATATCCTGAGGCCTTAGAAAAACTAGTGAAGTGATGGTGTTAGCGCCCTCAAGAAATCATTTGCAAAATGGCCAAGCTTGAGGCATGGTATTGATATTATGAGTATTCTATCTACTGATTCGTCCGTTATGGGGCAAACCCGCGGGCTATGTGAAGCGATCGTTGAAGATCCTGCATTTAAGGCTATGCACGCTGATGTCGAAGCGTTTCTTTCTAACGACGAAGCGCGTGAAGCGTACAAAACAGTCCACGAAAAAGGGGCTGAACTACAAGACAAGCAACGTATCGGTGTTGAGCTGACGGCGCAAGAAATGACTGACTTCGAGCTCATGCGCGAAGAGCTCATGCAGAACTCTGTAATTACAGGCTTTATGCAAGCGCAACAAGAGCTGCAAATGCTTCAGAAGCAAGTGAATGATCACCTAGGTCTGACGATCGAGCTAGGTCGTATGCCTACAGAACAAGAAATCACCGACGCAAGTTCAGGTGGTGGATGTTGTGGCGGCGGTGGTGGTGAAGGCGGTGGCTGCGGCTGCTAGTTTGACGATCACTCAAAAACATTAATCATAAAAAAGGCTCACGAATTTCGTGAGCCTTTTTTTGTTCCCTGATAGAAGGGAAGGGGAGTTTAGAATCCGCTTAAGCCGCATTCAGGAGCGAATCCGAACTTGAGATTAAAGGAATGAATCGCCTGGCCAGAGGCTCCTTTGACGACGTTGTCTTCGGCCGAGGTAAGGAAAATGCGGTTGGTACGTTCATCATAATGCCATCCTATATCAAGGAAGTTGGTACGGGTAACATTCTTGGTGTCTGCACATTGGCCCTCACCGAGAAGACGGACAAAGGGAGCGTTATTATAGGCTTCCGTGAGCGCGGCTCCGACCTGCGCCCATTCGCCTACGAGCGTTGCTGAAATCGTGCTAGCAATGCCTGTTTGCACCGGGACGAGGTGCGGGGTGAAAGAGATTTTAACAGGCTCGCCAGCGGCAAAGCTGAGTTCTTGCTCGATCTCGGAAAGGTGACGGTGCTTAGGTAGTCCGTAGGCGCGTACGCTTTCGCTGGCCTCACAGAAGAGGAGAGGGATGCTTTCCTTACGCCCTGCGCCACTGACTCCGCTCATGGAGAAGGATTGGATGGTACTAGAGTCGATCAAGCCACGCTGTAGGAGGGGAACGAGCGGGAGGATGATACTAGTAGGGTAGCACCCAGGGGAGGCGATTAGGTCGGCCTTGATGATTTCCTCAGTGTAGAGCTCGGGCATGCCATAGACGGCTTGTTCAAGGAGCTGAGGCGCAGGGTGATCCCCGTAGAACTCTGCATAGACGGATAGCTCACGCAGACGGAAGTCAGCACTAAGGTCAAAGACTTTTATCCCCGCATTGATGAGGTCAACGGCATACTCTGCGGCGCGACCGTGAGGAAGGGCGAGGAAGGCAGCTTCCACTCCCATTTTTTTCACTTCATCAGGCATGACGAACGAAATTTCGCTAAAGCGGGATTGAGCAAAACGAGGGAAGACTTCGCCCAGGGATTTTCCTGCATGAGCACGCGAGGAAATACCACAGAGTTCCATGCCAGGGTGGCCTGAGACGAGGCGGATGAGTTCTAGTCCAGTGTACCCACTGGCGCCTAAAATCGCTACTTTTACAGTCTTATTCATTATCTATAAACGCTAGGCGAGCGCCTGAGGAATCACAAGAATAAAGTCGATCAGTGCAGGGTGTCGGTACAAAAATAAATTGCCCGTGCGATCCTGTATGCTAAGCATGGCTTATGATCACGGCATATGTACATGACTGGAACCCGATTCTGTTAGAGTTAGGCGGCCCCTTAGCAGTTCGCTGGTATGGGTTGGGCTACCTGTTGAGTTTCGTTGTTGGGTTTCTGCTCCTTCAGCGCCTCGCCAAGAAAGGGCTCTGGGTTTTGCCGGAAAAAGAGGTGGGAGACTTCATTGCCCTCTCGGCTATGTTTGGCGTCTTTTTGGGCGGACGTCTAGGGTATGTCCTATTCTACATGATCCCAGATAAGGGGATTGGATACGTCTTAGCTGATCCCTTGACGATTATTCGTGTTTGGGATGGAGGAATGGCTAGTCACGGAGGGATTTTAGCGCTGATTATTTTCACCTTTTTCTATGCACGGAAGAAGGGTGTCTCGTGGACAGGTCTTGGTGACGGGCTTTGTGTCGTCGCACCCGTAGGCTTATTCTTTGTCCGCATGGCTAACTTTATCAATGGCGAGCTCTACGGACGGGTGGATCCTGATTGTAAATGGGCGGTTAAATTTCCTGATGCTCTCGCTGACGTGCGCGCCCCAGAGCACGCCAATGCTGATGCGGCTTATGCAGCGGTGATGCAGGTCGCTCCGCTGGCAGCTGAGCAGTCGCACCAATATGGCACGATGTATATTAAGGAATCTCTGCGAGCGCACCCCGCGCTACACGAATCCTTTGAACTTCTCTTGCAACCACGTCATCCTTCACAAATCTATGAGGCCGTCTTAGAAGGCGCTCTTCTCTTTGTGATTCTCTGGGTGCTGCGAATCAAGATTCCTAAGCTGGGCAATGGAATCCTTACAGGGCTTTTCTTTATCCTCTACGCAGTGGGTCGCATGACCGCGGAGCAATTCCGTGAACCAGATTCCGCAATGATTGGGTTTCTGACCAAAGGGCAATTTTACTCCACCTTCATGATTGTGATCGGTCTCTGCTTCGTTGCTTGGGGGATGACTAAGGGGAAATCTTCTGTAGAGCGGAGTTAAGAAACTGTCTGGAAACGAGCAGAAGGACAGAATTTGATTGGCAAGGTTGAGCGGGCACGATTAGTTTAAAATTATGGAGCAATTGATAAGTACATGTAAGGAGCAAGGTCTGCGGATTACGATTGGTCTCAAGACGATCTTATCAGTACTTAAAAAAGCAGAGCTTCCCATGTCTTTACAGGAGCTGGAAGTGAACCCGAAAATTGCCGAAATTTGCGACCGTGCGACAGTTTTCCGTACTCTGCAGCGTCTGGAAGGAATCGGCCTGCTGAGACGTCTTAATTTCGCTCATTCCGGCGCTAAGTTTTCGCTTAATACAGGGACGGGGCATCGGGAGTACCTAATTTGCCGTGTTTGTGGCGAGGTGAAGGAGCTTAAAATGTCGTGCCCAGTGCACCAGCTGGAAGAAGACCTGGCAAAAGATAGCGGCTATACCGCGATGACGCATGAGCTGACCTTTTATGGGTTCTGTAAAAAATGCCAATGAAGTGGTGCTTATCTGTCATAAAGTTAACTTTCTTTGTGGAATCTGAAAGATAGAGTCTGAAAATTAGGTATTATGGCAAAGTCGGGTGTCTCTGAATGAAGCGACCGCTTAACAATAAACTCTATGAAACGCACTCCTCTATTGATTTGCTTGCTCGCAGCAAGTGCAAGTTTTACTTCATTGCTAAATGCTGACGTTATTAAGCCTAATATCGTTGTTTTTTATGTAGATGACCTAGGTTGGCAGGATATCCAAATTAATGATCTGGATGAGCCGTGCGCCTATGATACTCCGAATATCGTAGAGTTTAGTAAAGGGGCAATGAACTTCCGCCAAGCATACTCACCTGCACCTAACTGTTCGCCATCGCGCGCAGGAATTAATACAGGTCAGCATCCAGCTAAAATTAGATTTACAAGCGTCACCCTAGATAACCGTAAGCCAGGGCGCTCTACTGAACGACTGATGGACCCTTATTTAGAGGGGCAGTTGAATCCTAATTTATTCACGAGCGCGGACGCATTAGCCGCCAATGGCTACC
>JALZUI010000014.1 GCA_023301545.1 Akkermansiaceae bacterium | reverse complement strand
CTTCGTGAATCTCTGGCGGCCGTCAATAAGGGGTATATTGCAGCAATGGATGAGTACGACCTCACGGGCGCGCTCGAAGTAGTCAATACGCATGTCACTCTCTGTAATAAATTCCTAGAAGAGCAGAAGCCTTGGATGTTGGCTAAGGAGGAAGGAACCGAGGCTCAAATCGCAGCGGTTTTACGTCACTCAGCTGAATCTTGTGCGCATGTCGCGTATTACCTCGCTCCGTTCATTCCAGAGTCGGCGACGAAAATCCTAGGACAGCTTAATCTTGAGTTGGAGGCCGTGAAGGTGTCTGAACTTGAGTGGGGGATTTTAACGGATGGGCATGAGGTTTCTAAGCCGAAGCCTGTTTTCCCTCGTATTCAAATCGAAAAACCAGACTAAGATGAAAACGCTATTATTGGATTGGTCAGGGACGCTCGCGGATGATTTCACGCCGACGCTGTATGCTTCTAACGAGGTATTTAAGCAGTATGGACTGCCGACTTGGACCGCTGACGAGTTTCGCGAAAAATTCTATCTGCCATACCCTGAGTTTTATGAAGAGGTTCTCCCGGATGTTCCTCTCTCTGAGCTAGAAGTGGTCTTTCGCAAGGCTTTTGTCGAATGTCCGCAACCCGTTACCCTGCTTGATCAGTCTCTAGAGTTCTTGAACTGGGCGCATGGGCAGGGGATTCGTCTCATCATTCTCACGAGCATGGACTCCATCAATTTCGAAGAGCAAGCGCGTCGTTTTGGGGTGTGGGATTTGTTCGAGGCTGTGTATTCTGGAATCCTCAATAAGTGTGAAACGATTCCGGAGATCATTGCTAAGCATGAGCTCGACCTTCAGACCACAGGGTTTGTCGGAGATATGGTTCATGACCTTCATGCCGCCCAAGCTGTTAATATCAAATCTGTTGCAGTATTGACGGGTTACGATTCGGTACAAAGTCTGGCGGCAGAAAATCCGACCTTACTTCTGAACGATATTGGTAAGTTACGTGAGGTCATTGAGGCGTGTCGCTAACGTTTTCACCTTTGATCTAGTGATATTCTCAAATAATCTCGAATTAATTTCTGCTACAACCCTCTAATCAATTATGAAAGACACGATTACACTCTCTCGCTTAAAAATCCCAGTATTCATAGGGGTTCCTGATGAGGAACGTGCAGAGCAACAGGTAGTAGAGGTGACCTTAGAGATGAGCCCTGAGCGCCCGCTTTTGGGTACAGGGGATGAAATCGATCAGACCATTAATTACTATGAGGTAAGCAAACGCTTGATAGCGGAAGCACAGGCCAAGCCTCGTAAGTTAATTGAACAGTTGAATGAAGACCTTCTCCGTATGGTGCTAGGTGAGTTTCCGTTAGAATCAGCTACGATTACGACTTACAAATACATTTTGCCCAATACGGAGCATGTTTCGGTCTCGATGACGCTTACTAGATAAGGTCTTAAACTTTGAGCGAGTCATCACATAAGAAAGAGAAGCAAACCACCGAAGAGGTGAAGATTGATGATGTCCTCGTAGCTCGTGCTCAGAAGGGGGAGATCGAGGCGTTCGATGAACTCGTCCTCAGGCATAACAAACGTCTTTTCGGGTTGCTCTATCATATGACTAAGGATCGAGAGGATTCCTACGACTTACTCCAAGATGTCTTCGCTAAGGCTTATCGCTCGATCAATAAATTTCAGAGGAAGTCGTCTTTTTATACTTGGATTCACTCCATTGGGGTGAACATGACCATTAATCATCTGAAGAAGCGAAAGCGCCGCCAGGCGTACAGTCTAGATGATGAAGATAATGGGATTGCTATCCGAACGGCGATGCCTGCGACGGGGCACCAAGCGGACCCTAGACGTGAGGCGGATTTACAAGTATTGAAGAAAAAGATGAACGAAGCGCTGGCTCAGCTGTCAGAACAACATAGAACGGTCGTAGTTCTTTATGATCTCCAAGGAGTGCCACAAGCTCAGATTAGTGACATTTTAGGAATTTCAGAAGGGACTGTGAGATCTCGCCTGTTCTACGCCCACAAGCGTTTACAGGCCGAGCTTGAAGACATAAAAAACCAACTCTAAGCAACACAATGAACAAAACCGATTTTTCAGAATTGCAAAGCTTGCTCCGCGCAGAAGCGGATCAGGTACCTCATTATGACCTAGAACAAGGCTTTCTTGACGACCTTCATCGGAAGATTCGTGTTGAGTCGATCGAAAAGGCTCCTAGTTGGTTCTCAAACTTTAAAATGCCCTCGTTGGTTTGGGGTGGAGCGTTTGCTGGTTTCGCCGCGGCCGTGGCTGTCTGTTTTGTAGCGTTCTCTGGGAATGCGGTTAATTCTGCTGGTTTCACAGCGTCTGCTCAAGATTCTGAGGGCTTACTTTATATAGACGGATTGGCTGGGCTTGATACTACTGGCTCGATCGCGACATACATCTCCCATCCATTAGAATTTTAATTGATGAAAGCTGTTCTTTTTACTCTGCTTATTTGCGTTTTGGTAGCTCAAGTACAAGCCGTAGATTATCTCAAACTAGCTGACGGAAAAGCTGTCACTGTAGCGAATGCTCAAACAGCGAAGTCTGCTATCACTAAGGCTACTGAAGGCGTGGCCTTAGATCTCTACGATCGCGTTACTGGCGTCTTACTAGGTACGGTTAATGAGAGTGAAGAGTATGAAATCGGGACTCTCCCAGATTACCCACTGTCTTACAGCTTTTACTCTAAAGATAAGAAGGTCGCAGCTACCGTTGTTGGGGTCGAGCGCCGCAAGGATGATAAGGTTCTCCCATTTGGTTATCTTCGAGTTGTGAAAGCGGTTGATGATCTTACTTCTGGCTCTTTGCTTTTCTGTGAAGACGGAAAAGCTCTCGGGTTTTACTATGTAGATCACGAAGAATTTTCAAATCAGGGTTATGTTGTTCCTGTACAGGCTGCGATCCGTGCTCACGCAGATTACGCGAAGAACGGAATCATTTCTCGCTCATGGGCAGGGCTGATTGTTTCTCCTTCCGGAACGGTTCCAGAGGTAGTCAGTGTTCGTCCAGAATCTCCTGCAGCTGTTGCTGGCTTACAAAAAGGCGACATTCTCACTCATGTGGGTGGAAAGCAGACGAGATCTTATCTCGAATCTGTAGACGCCTTTTACTACCTCATTCCTGGGGTGGAGGCTGAATTTAAGGTCCTCCGTGAAGGTAAAGAAATTAGCCTAGCGATAACTCCAAAGTCGAGCTCTGCGCTCTAAGAGTTTTAACCCGAAAGGTCTGCGTATAAGCAGAGAGATTTTACTCCATGAACGATTCAGACTACATGGAGCTTGCTCTCCAAGAGGCACGAAAGGGAGAAGGGCAAACTAGCCCCAACCCATCTGT
>JALZUI010000013.1 GCA_023301545.1 Akkermansiaceae bacterium | reverse complement strand
GCATTCGTTTTCTCATCAGCTAGGAGCTCTTCCAAGATATCGCTCTCTAGTGAACGGAAATGCGCCTCACCCTTTTGTTCGAAGATTTCCGGAATAGACATCTTAACTCGCTGCACAATTAAATGATCAGTGTCTATGCAAGGAATACCCAGACTTTTGGAAATCTCACGAGCGACCGCGGTTTTACCCGTGCCCATGAACCCTACCAATACAATATTACCCGTCTTATTCATGTGAGTTAATGTATTGATTACGTCATATACTAGCAAGGCATTTAAAGAGATTAGTAAAACTTGATAAAACTGACAACTTTAAGCTTGCCAAAACAATATTCCTCCCTATGTTCCGCAGTCCCTATGGCAAGAAAAGCATGGATAGAAAGAAATAAGAAGAAGGAGCGTGTTGTTGCACGTTATGCAGAACTGCGTTCACAATTGAAGGCAGATAAAGACTACGAAGGTCTTGCAATGCTTCCACGTAACGCTAACCCTTGTCGCCTCGTAAATCGATGCGCTGTTACTGGACGTCGTCGCGGTTACCTGCGTCGCTTTCAGCTATCGCGTATTGCATTCCGTGAGCTCGCCTCACATGGTATGCTTCCAGGCGTGACAAAGTCGAGCTGGTAGTCCCTCTTACTTTTAAAAAATCAAAAATAAGGTGATAGCGATTTAGCTATCGCCTATTTTTGTTTTCTAGCATGCCCATTTACGAATACATAACGGAAGCACCTGATAATCCAGATCAGAGCTGTTTCCATTGCCGAAAAAAATTTGAGCTCAAGCGCACGCTCGATCGCTCTCATGAACTAGATTGCCCTATCTGTAAGAACCCACTGAAGAAACTCATCTCACGTGTCTCACAGACAAAAAAAGAAGGCTTCTCAGCTGATAAAGCAAAGAAAGCAGGCTTCACCATCCTCAACAATACAGGGGACGGAACGGTAGAGAAAGAATAAGGAGCTTAAGCGCCCTCTTCTTCTTGACCAATTTTAGCAGGACCGATCTGCACCCCGCCCTTGACCACTTCTAATACCTTTGTATGCAAAGTCCCTGTCAGTGAGCCTTTTTTAGCTATCTGTATCTTCTCCGCGTCCAAGAAGTCACCAACGACTTTGCCATTAATCTCAGCTTCAAAAGCTTTAATAGGACGCTCAAATTCAACGGTAACCCCTTGAGCTACGATAAGCTTCATGCAGTTAACTTTACCTGAGATTTTCGTATTAGTCTTAACTGTAAATTCACCGGAACAGTCAACCGTGGCGTTAAAAGCGCCTTCAACTAAGAGGTCATTACAAAAGACGCTTACATTCTTTACGTTTGCCTTTTTCGTAACTCGGACGTTCCCTCTAGTCTGGATCGCACTAGTCCAGTAATTTTCAATTTTATGATCTTTTAACGAGATGTACGTACCACAATTGGGACACATCGAGGAGGTTGCATCCTTAACAATGTTGTGCGTTTTAAAGCACTCGTAGCACTCTACTTGTTTATCACGAGCTTTCCCCTTATAACTGTAATAGCGATTAGCGCGCTCTGACCCTTTAAAACGCTCTGATACTTCGCCTTCTTCGTAATCGTCTTTTTTGCTGCGGCGATCAACAGTATCATAGGCATCTTCAAGCCCTCCCAACTCGCCAACTTCAACCTCTTCCACATTGGAAGCTGGAGGAGCCGTCTCAAAAAGATCTTCTTGGAATCCCTGTTTTGATTCGACTTCTATTGGCGAGGGCTTCAGCTCCGCTTTCTCAGACTCAACCTTAACGGGCTTACTCTTTTCCGAAACAACGGGCTCTTTTAACTCAACAGGCTTCGCCTGCTCAGCGACCTCATCTGGTGAGCCTGAATCCTCGTCGCTAGTTGAACTCAAAAAAGAAGGGCCAGAGTCATCGCTTATAACAGCGATGGCCTTACCCTTTGAAATTTTAAAGTACTGACCGCAGGAGTTACAATTAGAAGAAACCGCAAGTTTAGATTCCTCTTGCGCGTTACCGCACTTAGGACACTCTATGGAAACCTTATTATTCCCCTTTTTAAATAATGGGATAATCGTACTCTACCTCCGAAAGTCAGTTATGGTTAAAAACCAAATTACGCCTTAGCTACAGGCTTTGCTGCTTGCTGAGCTGGTTTCGCTTGTGGTTGAGCAGACTTAGCCTCAGCTGGCTTAGTTGCCGCCACTGCTGATTTAGGTGCCTCAACCTTCACATTAGGACCAACGTGACACGTACCCACAATACTTGATCCTGGATCAGCCTTCAGAGAAGCGGTTTTCACATCACCTTGTACGATTGCCGTGTTTTGAACTTCCACACTACCTGTAGCTGTAGCATCACCGTCTAGACGTCCAGCGATAACAATCTTAGAAGCGAAGATATTCGCTTTTACTACCGCGTTAGTACTGAGCGTAACAACTCCTTTAGAAATGATCTCACCGCTAAGCTTACCGTCAATGGTGATATCACCAGCGAGCTTGACCTTACCATTGATCGCTACATCTTTTGAGATGAAGTTACTGCCAACAGAAGCGGCTCTAGGCTCTGAGGCCGACGCTTGTTGTTGACTGGTAGGTTGAGCTTGTGCACTAGGCGCTGGCGCGGCTTGGTATGCAGGCTTCACAGGTTCTACTTCTGGGTTAGACTGCTGATCTGGTTTTGAGAAAATATTCATTAGTTTTTTAAGTTGTTAAGAAAAATTTTATTTAAAAGAAGGGTAAATTACAAGTTTGATTTCAGTTAGATTCAGGCGCGGTTTCTATCACCGTATCTACAGCTGGCGTCACTACTTCTTGGATTGCTTGTTGAACTGCTTCGATAGTAGGCTGGGTAACTGGCTCTGACGTTTCTGAAACCTCAGGAGCAGCCATAGAAGCGGATTTCGTAGGCACAGGAGACTTCGCTAGTTGTAGATTACGGTTCACAAGACCTTGAAGGTTACCTAACTCTTGACCACCCATACTCTCTAGACCTTCGAGAATACTAACTGCTTCTTCTGTGTTTCCGCTGTGAAGTGCGATTTCCGCTTGTAGATTTTTAGCAATAGGAGCGAAGCAGCCATCCTCAATTTCAATTACCTCATCTAGGTAAGTCTTCACTTCATCTGACTTCCCTTCACTAATCAATTTAGTAGACAGGCTAATAAGAGCCGCAGAATATGCATCATGCTCACTGTAGTCGCTAATAAAGCTCTCTAAAGATTCGATCGAAGCGGCCTTCTCGCCAGCGCTCCATTGAGTGTTAGCCAAGGTTAAGAGAGCGGAACCTGCAGCAGGCGTCCCTTGTTGAGATGCTACAACGTCTTGTAGTTCAGAAGCAGAGTGCGCATCAATAAAGTCTGCACTAGCTGCTAACCCTTTGTTTTTACCCATTCCATCGAAAACAATGTAACCAGCTACTCCGAGAGCTAGAGCGACACCTAAAACCATAAGCTTCTTTTGGTTACGTTCTAGGAACTGTTCGAATTTAGAGGGGCCTTGTTCGATTTCGCCGAGAAGCGTTGCGTTATTTTCTTCGTTTTCAGACATTTGAATTACTAGAGTGAGAATCCAGAATTTGCAGAAAAAGCATCTCCGCGTCAATCATTGATTAGCTAATCGTTAAAAAAAGAATACTTATATTATTCGCCGAATAGAAGAGACCAAAACGTCATTTAAAATAAGATTAATCTCTGATAATGAACTCAAATAACTTAAGGTTTTTAACTTAGTTCAACCAAGTCCACTTCATCGAAAAGTGACTTCATCGTAATATAGAATTGCTAGCCATTGAAGTATCTGCATTAAATAAGATAGCAATTCTCAACATGAAAACTACACTCCCCCTAGCTCTTCTTGCTCTTTCGCTGCAACTATCAACCGCCAAGGTTTCCTCTTGGACTGCTCAAGACGGTCGTAGTGCCTCTTTCGAACTCATCAATGTAACTGAGGTTAGCGGAGAACTTGTAGGTGAGTTCAAGATGGCTAACGGCAAGATGGTGACCCTTAAAGCCTCCCAACTGGACGCGAAAGAACTTCCTCGCCTAGAAGAATTCAAATCTACACAAGTGGAGGAAGAAGCGCAAGATGATGAAGTTGCTTCCAATGACATTTACTACGAGTTCTTAAAAGACAACCTTATCGCTCTTGACCGAAAAGAATTCTCGGATGTCGAGGAGTATAAGTCTCCAACCAAATACTACCTCTTCTACAAAACAGCTTCATGGTGTCCTCCTTGCCAAAAGTTCACTCCCTCATTAGTGAAATTCTACAAACGATACAAATCCAAGTATCCTGATGCTTTTGAAATCATTCTAGTCAGTTCTGACAAAAATCAATCAGCAATGCTCAAATACGCGGAAGATAAAAAAATGGAATGGCCCCATATAAAGTTAAAGAGTCTTTCCAAATTCAGTTCGAAGCATCGGCTTAAAGGAGGAGGAATCCCCAATACAATCCTTACGGATACCGAAGGGAATGTCATCGAGCAATCCTACAAGGACGGCAAATATCAAGGACCTGAAATTGCCATGACCGCACTAGAAGACCTTTTAGATAATATTGAAAAATAAATCCTCTTCTAGGTGAAAATTTCAGTGACCGGCGCGCCCTCTTCCTTGTCTGGACCCGCCAGACGGAAAGGTCGCTTGCTTGGAGAATGGTGGATCTCCGCATGGTCGATTCCTAGAGCGTATCCGATTGTCGAATTGAAGTCGTAAATACTAACAGGCTTTTCAATCGCCGCGCGTCCGTTTTTATCAGATTTACCATACACAAAGCCCCCTTTCACTCCCCCTCCAGCCATCAGATAACTAAACGCACCTGGGTGGTGTCCACGTCCGTTACTGTTCTCTTTTTGGATCCGAGGACTTCTCCCAAACTCAGTCGCCAGGACTACTAGGGTCGAATCCAAAAGCCCTCGTTGCTCCAGATCCGTGATCAAAGTCGCTAGAGTTTGATCTAGTTTAAGGCATTGCTTAGCAACCCCGTCGAAGTTGTTATAGTGGGTATCCCATCCACCTAGAGTAACCTCAATGAAGCGAACCTCAGCTTCAACAAGTCTTCGCGCCAAGAGACAGCCTTGCCCGAAACGATCCGCGCCATAAGCCTCTCTAGTTTTTTGCGTTTCTTGTCCAAGATCAAAAGCCTCTAAGTCTTCCGATTCCATTACCTTAGTCGCCTCATCAAAAACAGAGTGGTAACTTTTCACCTCCTGCGTGGCGTATTCTTGGTGGAATTTAGTATTCAGCATGTCGGCCAACTTAAGGCGGCGATCAAAGTCTTCCTTACTCATCCTACTACTCATCTCTGTATCTGCTAGACCCTTTTTAGGATCACCTATGAGCGCAGCTGAATGCTTAGCCCCCATCCAACCAGCGCCCGAATTCGAAGCGCTCCCTGCTATTGAAATGTAGGGAGGTAAGGTCTCGTTAAGCCTTGGAGTAAGACGAGAAACCCAGGCTCCGACAGAAGGGTGCACGATTGTTCCACGGGGAGTGTAACTCTTATGAACCAAATACTGCGCCTGCTCGTGCGCACCGATCTTTGAGTTCATCGAATTAATAACGGTAAAGCGATCCATAACCTTAGCGGTATGAGGCAGGTATTGTGAGACAAAGTAGCCATCTATAGGAGTCTTCAGACCTTCAATCGGCCCACTAACCTCTTGATTCCCAAGCTTAAGGTCAAAGGTATCTAGATGTGACATCCCTCCCGCCATATTTAGAAAAATTACAGACTTAGCCGGCTTACGACCTCCTTCGACCGAGGCCGCCACCGCTTCCGAGGCAACCGTTCCCCCAAGCATCGGCAAAAGGGAAACTCCGAGGTAAGCGTGAGCGTTCTGAAGCAAAAACTGCCTCCGTGTAATTTCATCTTGGCTGTTGTATCTCATGGTTTTTTGTGGGGGCGTAGGGTTAGAGGGCAAAGAGAAATTCCTGGGAACTCAAGAGGGCTGAAATCACATTTTTGTAGCCCTTTCTCTTACCGCTCTCATCGATTTCCTGCATACAGGCAGCTTGTTCCTCATCAGTTGCAGAACGCGTTAAAATCGTTTGAAAGAGAATTGCTATCGCCTCCTCAGGCTCTTTTGCCTTTAATAATTGCTGATATATAAACGCCTTAGAGTTATACACGATTTCGCTTTGTACTACTCCATTATACATCATCAGGGCCTGTGAGACCGAACCCTCCTTGGTGCTATCATCTGTTACCGCTCGGCTAGATTGCCCAAAGGTATAGAGGAAATGCCCTTTCTTGATCGGCGAAGAAAGCTCCGAGGCGCGGCGCATGTTTCGTAAGATCCATCCCTCTTTGTTTTTAGTATCATTAACACGAGGGAAATCCCCTTCCGCAATTTTTCGGTAAGTGAATTTCAGATACTCGGTATACTCCTCCTTACCCATTGATTCTATTTCAGATAAAATTTCTTTGATCGGTCCTAGGTCATACCCTTTAAAGATTAAATTCGTTTTGCGCTTACGCTTAGGGAGCGAATCAGGGTCTTCGCTAGCGAGAACCAAGAGCGAGTCCCAAGCTTGCTCAGCAGAAATTCGCTGCACCGAGCGCCCAATCAACTTCTCTGCCGCTGAGGGATTCTCGCCACGAAGATGAGTCTTAGCTTGGAAGGCTTGGGTCGAGGCTAAAGTACGCTGAAAACGTTTAAGGTCGTAATTATATTCCTTCATCAAGGCCGCTAGATACTGCCACAGTTCGGGATAATCGCTCCCCGCCGCCGTCTCATAGACTCCTAGAGTCTCCGTAAGCGAGAACCCCATCACACGCTCCCACATACGTGCTGAGATCGTATAAGCAAACTGAGGAGTCTCGTCCGAGGTTAACCACTCTCCATAGTAGCGAAGCCCTTGCCCCTTAGACTCTTCTAACTCTTTTTGTGCTATACGGTATTGTTCACGTAAAGTCGCCAGCTTTTCTCTATACGCCTTATCGATCGAACCTGCTGAATCCTTATGTTGCTCAATCTGGTACCTAGTAGGGGTTTTGATTTGAATACGTTGCCCAAAAGGAGTCCGTGCAGAAATTTTGTCATTCGGCTCACCATCTGCATATTGCCAGTTCTTAGG
>JALZUI010000012.1 GCA_023301545.1 Akkermansiaceae bacterium | reverse complement strand
ACGGGCTAGTCAGGCAATATTATCCGAAAGGGAGTAGCTTTACTAACGTTACAGATGAAGATCTGAAACTCGTAGAAAAAGAGCTGAATGAACGCCCTAAAAAACATTAGACAGCCTAAGTCCGTCAGAATTATCACATGAAATAGCAGCGTAATGAGAGCTGATCGTTTTCGTTAGAAATTATTCGTTAGCACTTTGAATTTGCCATCAATAAAGTTAAATAACTGGCATTAAATTTAATGAGGTATGATGAGTTGTGCTGATGCAGACTGGATTCGTTGTTCTATGTCAGCCATTAAAGATGATTGTTCCTCATCGCTAAGATGGAGGTCATTGATTGATTCTTGAACTTCATATAGTTTTTCAGATTGGGCTGATTTAGCTATATTAGATATGGTCGCAAAGCGCTGAGCAGAATTAGAAATAGTATTAGCCCATGATATTGCCGTTGATGGAGATTTCCTAGAGAGTCGGTTAGCAATACTCTCGGCCCCAGAATCGTAGATAATACCAGGAGGTTGGGTTGAAAACCATTGTAAGGCAGTCGACTCATCCTTGGTCAGCCAATTATTAGCCATAGATGTGGTTATACTAGCTTGATTGGATAGATCAATTTGTGACAGCTGATCTACAAAAAGTGGTAGCTGCTCCTTAGGTAATAGTGAAAATGCATGAGCAACAGTTTCTGGATTAAGGCTAGAATGATTACTAATAACCATCTCCAGTAAGCCAGAATCAGAATCTTCGATCATTTGGTTTAGTATATGATCAGCGCCAGCGCTTCTCAATTCTTTATCTTTAAGACTCAATAACCAGTTACCTGCTTGTTGACTATCATGATTAACATATGAGGATAGGACAGAGCCCAAGAGTTGTAGCTGTATATCTCTAGATTCCAAGTCAGCAAGGATCTTAGCGGCACTGAGAGGTTCTGATTTAGCATACTTGACCATGACAGTTGTATAGCATTGAACCATCACTTCATCTGGTATATCATGATCCTCTATTGAAGAAAGCCAGGTAAAAGCTTGAGGAATGTCTTTTTCTGCCCAGCCTGAAGCAAGAGCTACGAGAAGACTGTTTTTTAATGCTTTGGAGCTTAAATTTTGAATGACTAAGAAGGCCGCAGTAGGATCCTTCTGAGCCCAAACAGTGAGAACATGATCCAGAAGCTCCTTGTATCGCTCAGGGCTAATATCTACTCGTTTTATTAATTGCTCATATGCTGCAGCAGGGTCTCTATGAAGTAAGTCTGAGTTAATATGAAATTCTCCAGTAAAACCTTTTTTTATGAATCGGCCTTCGCTATTTTTAACAGCCGATTTCGTTGAAGATTGATTTGCTCTATTGGATTGTCTTTGAGAATGAGGTGGTAGTGGTGAGCCATCTACTATTTGATTTTTTGAATTTTGATTGGCAGTAACCCACCGACTCGACAAATGGCCAACAAGCCCTCCAAGAAGGAGGCCTGTAAAAATCAAAGAAAGGCTATGTTTTTTCATTCCTAATCTAAGTCCAAAGTCTATTTTGATAAAAGCTGACTAATCGATAAGTGTTCCGATCGCATGTGACCTAAGACCTGATCTAGTTAAGTTAGATTTTAAACCGTTGATAAGCGAATTATTTCTCGGTGACCGTTGGATAATAGGTCGAGCTAGACTCTTGACCTTGTTATCAAGCAGCTGTTTGTAGTCAGCAGTTAATCCATCAGAGCCAAAAACAAGCACCTTAGATCTCGATATATAGGTAGGAGGATCCATGTGTCCTACATAGATACCTGGATTTATTGCCATCATTGGTACCGAGCCATCTGGTAAAATACCACTACGACCTCTTATATTTAAGAGGTAAAAGGACTCATCGAAGAAATCGTATACATCTTGAGTCCCATAAACTAAGGAGATGACATCTCTACCACGAAAACTGTTGTGAAACATCGTGGCGTATCCAGATTCACCAGTTACAGACCCGTGGCCAAAAGGCATAGTTAAGTGATTCCAATATTTTCCAGCAGTTGGAGACCCGTCAGCATTCAATTGAACAGCGCAGGAATCAAAAGTAGCGGCGCTGATGGCGAACGGAGTCCAAGCTTGCCAGTGGTTGACCGAAACGGTATCGGGTATTTGACCATCAGCTAACCATTGATCAAAGTAGACATATGTTCGAATAAGTAATGTACCGTCAGTATTCATTTGATAATGAGTTAACATGCTGTATCTGCAGTCAAAATAGTCATCAAGGACACTTCTCCATTGATCTTGAGGCGTTGTCCAAACTTTTAACCACTTGGCTGTTTGATTCCATTCAACGGATGTCACTGGTGCATACCTTCCTTCTCCTGAACCCGCTTGGTTGACATTGTTTCTATTATTAGCTGGGTTTCCATTGGGTTCTCTATGATCAGTAAATAGTAGCTCCTGCATGACTCGGCCTGTTTTCCCGTCTTCGACTGATTGCGGCTTCGCTATTAGATCTCTTCCTGTATTACCCCTTATTTCAGAAATTGATCCACCACCGCCGACAATTACAGACCATGAATCAGCGCCATCTGTAAATTCTAAAACAACCCGGTTAAATCGATCAAGATACATATCTCGATCTACGGCTGGTAATATAGCCATTGTTGTCAACATCAGCAATGGCACTAAGAGTCCTTTTTTCATTATACCTTTCATTTTTATTTCATTTAACAATTACACTATTTAAATAATCTATCTATATGAATTACTACAAGGATGATCCAGTCGTCAACATTAAATTGCTACGCGAGAATTTATCCGTAAAAGAGACTTATGACTTTTTGCTGCAGGTGGAACTCGCATCGTTGCCACGGAGTTGCGCCTAGAGTGGCTTTAAGTGTTGCTTTAAGACTAGAGTGGACATCCGAGGTGACTTGGTCTGGAATGCCAATACCTCTAGCTTTGATACCTTCTAAGAACTTACTCCCATGCACCTCTGCTTATGAGACGCGCGTAGGATACGCCTGGGATCATGCGTTTGCCGTTCTCGCGAGATATGCCGGAGGACAACGTCAACGAATTGCCATCGCCCGCGCACTGGCTCCAGAACCAAAACTCATCATTGCCGACGAACCCGT
>JALZUI010000011.1 GCA_023301545.1 Akkermansiaceae bacterium | reverse complement strand
AGCTTTTGAATCGAACGAAAGCGACCTTCTACAATTCCAGAAAGGTCAGCACTAGCAATGTCGCATTCTTTCTTCTGTTTACCCAACTTAGAGAGCTGCGCAACATACTTTTCAAGCCCTCCCGACTCATTAGAAATCGTAGTGAGAGCGTTTTTCGAATAATGATTATTATAATACTGTGTTCCGGCCCAAGCAAGGCTACCAACTATCAACGAAGCTGCGGCAGTTAGGTAAAACGGCTTTCTCTTGGCTTCGTCTCTGCGCTCCTGAATACTTTCCGGTACTAGATCAATTGCGATAACGTGATTCTCAGCTCGTTTAGAAGCTAGACCGACAAGCTCACCTAATTGATGCGCTTGAGAAGCTAGGATTTCTGCATTCACCTCAGGGCCTAATTCTACATGATTAAAAGGATTAAAGTACTGCACAGGAAGAGATAACTTTTCCTCAATGAATTCTTTATAATAAGGCATACTGGCAGCTGCTCCAGCTAGGTAAACCTTTGTTGGAGGCGAGCCTCCATGTTGACTGCGGAAAAAGTTAATAGTACGAGTAATTTCAGAAGGAAGGCGTGATAGTGAATTTGAAATAACAGTAGCCAGACCTTTAGTCGCGTCATCCCATTGATCTAAATAACGTCCATTTAAAGCAATTCGTCCCGCCTGCACCTTGTGCGTTTCAGCTTCTTGAAAACTGATTTGGTACTCTTTACTGATGGCGCTAGTGATAGATGCGCCACTCACATTAACACTTCTGATGAAAATTTTCTTACCTTGGATAAAGATCAAATTCGTCGACTTAGCACCTGCATCTACGATCATTACAGGATCCGCCTCTTCTGGATAGGAGTGGTAGAAGCTATTTACTAGAGCGACAGGGGCTGATTCGACATTGGTAGTTTTGAGACCTGAATAACTCACCAACTCGTCAAACTCATTAATTAAATCCTTTTTAATTGCAACTATCGCAACTTCCTTTTCGACTCCAGTCGAATCGATAAGCTCCCAGTCCCAAGCAACTTCGGAAACAGGGAATGGAATGTGTTGCTGAGCTTCGAACTCAACCAATTGCTGAATATTATCGTCGCCTAATGAAGGAAGTTTAACAAATCGAGTAAAGACAGCCTGTCCTGAAACAGTGTACAACACTCTAAGAGATGCTAGGCCTTCGCTATCGACCATGTCTTGGAGCAGTGCCTGAACTTGAGTGTTACGAATAGCTTCATTAAAAGGGTCAGCTAAAATCTCTTTCACTGAGTACTTTTTCAGTAGAATTTGATTTTTACTTACCTCGAAGAGGCCTAGAGAGATATTTTGTGAGCCCAAATTAAGGACCGCGATGTTATCAGCCATGGTGGTGTTAGTTATAAAAAATATGGTTAGATTAGTATCTTAGCGATTTTCGACTTTGTTTTCTGCATAGCGATCCCACCAGAAAATATTGAAAGGAGTCTCATCCTTAGACATGAGAGGGATTTTATCTGAGCGAGAAAGGCTCGGAGATTGCCACCAAGGGGTGTCTCTAACCTTACCTTCAGAACTAAATGCAACAACGCGTTTACCATTGAATAGAATTTCTCCACCCACATATTTGACAGTTCTTTCGCCTGCGCGCCCACCACCTGTCAGGCGGTTAATTGATGACGGCGACAAATAAACAGACGTAAACAATTTTTCCTTAACGGGTATATTAACATGCTCAACGACCTTTTCGAGCAGGAGAAACTTTCCTTTAACTTGCGGATTTTCGACAGCGACATACCATTTAACGGTTAGGTTATCTACAAAAAGCGCATCCGCAGGGGCCACCTTATCAACTTCAAACTCAACTTCTACCTCAAGCCAATCCTTAGGGCTCCAACTTTTGGAGTTACTAATATTAACGTCAGGAGATTGAAGAGCCTCGAAAGTAGGATCATCAATCTCGATCGATACGTGATTCTGGGCTTGGAGTACAAACGGTGAGGCTAGCCCCATTAAAACAGCTAAAATAGCACTTGTGCGAAGTTGAGATTTCATCATAATTAAAATTGTTATCACACATTTAGAGCGATTCCTATCCGTTTGGCTAGTAGAAACATCAAGAATTTACTTTTTGACCATTTCTACTCTCTAACCACTCCATATGACGAATAATTTTGCATCATCCAGTCCTTCCCTCCAATTAAATTATGAACAACCTCATTAAAATCGTAGGATCGTTTAGCGACAATTTAGAGTCACCTCCTCAGCCTTGTGATTGTGACGTAGTTGAAGTGCGCCTCGACTCCTTAATGGATTATGATGAACTAATCGAGTTCATGAAGGCTTGTGAACTACCTATTCTCTCAACAGCTCGCGATATTGCCGAGGGTGGAATCATCGACCTCTCGATTCGAGAACGTGAAACACGTTTATTAGGCAGCCTCGATTACAGTAGCTATGTGGACATAGAGATGCGAAACTGGAACAAGATGCCTGACCTCATCAATGAATCTCAATCTCGAGACATTAGCTTAGTCGCCTCATATCATGATTTTGATAAAACCCCTTCGCTGTGCGAAATTCATGAATTAATCGACCAGTATCGGAACCTAGGAGCCGACATATTAAAGTTCGCGTTTATGACTCGTAGCATATCTGATATTTCAATCTGCCAAGAAGCACTCTTTACCAACCCTGGTCTACAACTTTCAATAATGGGCATGGGAGCTTACGCACCAGCTTCACGACTCCTCCTAGCTCAATCAGGCTCAGTACTAAACTATGGCTACCTAGGAAATGCAACTACCGCCCCAGGCCAATGGCCGGCGGCTCTCCTTAAGCAAGCTATTGAAGCCAGCGAAACATTGTCCTAGTTAAAGCGTTTTTAAAAAAAAGCAAAAGACTACAACATTGAATCTCTTTTAAGAGATTCAATCACAAAGCCTTCACAGTGCTAGTAATTAATCACTGGCCATACGAAATCACTGGACAAGACGAAGAATATATATGTTTCATTGAGTAACACACAACATGATATGCAAATTGAATTAACTAAGAAAGAAAAAGACATTATCTTCTGGTCTAGCTTTTTAGCTCTTATGGCTGCGGGCATTGGTTTCGGAATCCGGGTCATGAGCATCGGGCTGTGGGAAGGCGAGTTTTCCATTTCTGGTGATCAAGCTGGAGCACTTTTTGGATCCTCTCTCTGGCCCATCGCGGTCGGAATGATCCTCTTTTCTCTGATCGTAGATAAAATCGGATACAAAATCTCGATGATTATTGCGTTCCTCTCCCTCACAGGATCCAGCATATGGACCCTATTTGCTAAAGACATTGAATCTCTAGGGTTGGCTTTTGTCATCTTCGGCTTCGGTCACGGTGTTGTTGAGGCGGTTATAAATCCTTTGTGTGCAACCATGTACAAGAATAATAAAAGTAAGATGCTCAACATCCTACACGCTTCTTGGCCAGCAGGAGTAGCAGTAGGAGCCCTCGTATTCTTACTCCTTTGTAATGGAGACGACCCTATACTCGATGACTGGAGACCAATGTTCTGGTTCGTCCTCATCCCTGCAGTACTTTTCGGAGCAGGTTTCTTAATCTCTAATAATTATCCAAAAGACGAGCGAATCGAAAACAATGTTTCATACCTCGAAATGTTACGTGAATTTGGAGGGCTCGGCATCTTTCTTGCAGTGACATTCCTCTTTTACCGCTTCTCTGAAGTTGCCGGTTCGCTGGGTGAAGGCTACCAAAGAATTATTACCAGCCTCGCCGTAGGTGCAGCAACTGGACTCCTCAGCGGAATCTTCCTTAAGTCTGCTGGTAAAATCATGTTCTTCATCCTCTGCCTTATCATGATCCCCCTCGCTACCGCAGAGATCGCTACTGACGGATGGATTCAAGTTCTAATGAAGCCAGTCATGAAGGAAGACTTCAATATGGATTCAGGATACGCCATCGTATTGTCCTCCTTAATCATGATGACACTCCGCTTCTTTGCAGGGGTCCCTCTAAGATACATGAACGCACCAACACTTCTCCTTGTTAGTTCCATTTTCTCTATAGTGGGACTCTTCATGCTAGCGTCTGCAAGTGGCTCATTAATTATCTTAGCGTTTGTTATCTACGCAATTGGCCAGACCTTTTACTGGCCTACAGTGTTAGGCTTTACCGCGGAGCAATTCCCTAAGGGAGGAGCGATGACCCTCAATACAGTTTCTGCCATGGGGCTTTTGACGGTAGGTATTTTTGGTATTCCCTTCTTAGGAGCGGTTAAGACGAATTTTGATGCGGTAGCATTAGAAGACAACAATCCTGGCCTCTACAATAAAACCGAACAAGTCACTGATCCTGAAACAGGGAAATCTGTAGAGCAGCTTGCTTACTCCGGAGACAAAAACTTCTTTGGGTGGGATCATAAAACCCTCAAAAAAGATGCTGCTCTTGCCGACACCTCTCTTTCAGCTGAAGAAGCTAGCCAGCTCGAAAACAAGCTAGATATTAGCTCTAGAAAAACAATCAAAGTAGCAGCCGCGCTCCCTGCAATTATGGCCGTAGCGTTCCTTTTGATCATGTTATACTACAAATCCAAAGGCGGATACAAACCAGTTATTCTTAACGGCAAAGATCGCCAGTAAAAATCACGATTTCAACTGATGAAGGCCTCGCATATATTGCGGGGCCTTTTTCTTTACTAGAGAGGTGTTTCCCTTCTCACGTAGGCCTTCCGAGACGCTACAGTATCGTACATACCTCTCTCAATATCAAACGTTGTATCCATTTGAAAAAGTATCCCCCCCTTCCTTAGGGTCCAAATCATCTATTCGTAATATAAACCTTTCTTCCTAGAAGTATTTTCAAATCCTCT
>JALZUI010000010.1 GCA_023301545.1 Akkermansiaceae bacterium | reverse complement strand
GATATGATTTCCACAGAGGGAGAAACCCCGCTGACAACTCTCAAAAAGTTTTGTGACCTGCACCTAGCTGGCGCAATTAACACGGTGCATCTTTTGCCCTTTTATCCCTATACTTCGGACGGGGGCTTTTCTGTAGTTGATTACCGGGAGGTGGCTTCTGAAATCGGGAATTGGGCTGATATTCATAAGCTTAGTCAGAATTATGACCTCATGTACGATTTAGTACTGAATCATTGTTCGGCCAAAAGCTCGTGGTTCAGTGAATACATTAAAGGAGTCTATCCGTATAAAAATTATTTCATAGAGGGGGACCCAAAAGATGAACGGCTTAGTCAAGTCACGCGTCCCCGTCCTTGGCCTCTCCTTACTAAGGTAGAGACTAGTGAAGGCGAAAAGCACGTGTGGACAACTTTCTCAGAGGATCAAGTGGATCTGAATTTTGCCTCGCCAGATGTGCTGTTTGAGTTTCTCGACATCCTCCTAGGTTATGTGAGTAAAGGAGCGCGAATTATCAGGCTTGATGCGGTTGCGTTCCTCTGGAAAGAGCTCGGTACAGACTGTATTCATCTACCGGAAACCCATGAGGTTGTAAAGCTCATGCGTGAGGTGCTCCAAACGGTCTCGCCACAGACGATTCTTCTCACGGAAACGAATGTTCCACATGATGAAAATGTGTCTTACTTCGGGGCGGGGGATGAGGCGCATATGGTGTATAATTTCGCGTTACCACCGCTTCTGCTGCATGCTCTTCTCCGTGAAGATTCGAAATACCTGCAAGATTGGGCAACGAATTTAGAACCTCTGCCAGAGGGTTGCACCTTCTTTAACTTCACCGCGAGCCATGACGGGATTGGAGTTAGAGCCCTGAGCGGGCTTGTGCCCGAAGAAGACCTAGACTGGATTCAGGAACGAATTAACGAGCGTAAGGGGCTGATTAGCTACCGCTCCTTACCTGATGGTTCTAAGAAGCCTTATGAGCTTAATATCACCTACCGAGACGCACTGGATGACCTGAACGATCCCGAGCTTGGAGTGTGTCGTTTCCTCTGCTCACAGGCGATCATGCTGGGGCTGCAAGGGATTCCGGGAATTTACTTTCAATCTATCATCGGCGCCCGTAACTGGACTGAGGGGCCAGAGCGAGAAGGAGGAGAAAATCGTGATATCAACCGCCAGCGCTGGGACTGGGCGAACCTTAATGAAATTTTGGAGTCAAAAGACGGCGGACAGGCTTGGATTCATGGTCTCTACGTTTCTATGCTGCGATCACGAAATTCGCATCCTGCCTTTCACCCACACGCCGAACAAAAAGTGCTGGAGACAGGCGAGGGGATATTCGCCTTTCTGAGGATTTCCCACACGCGACCCAGGAAGCTTCTTTGTCTACATAATGTTTCAGCTAAAGAACAAGCATACTCGTACGCCGATCTCGCAGAGGCATTAGGCGATGTTCCATTTTACCGGGACCACCTTAGCCAACAATCTATTGAGTCGGGCGAAGGTACTACGTTAACTCTTTCTCCCTACCAGTCGCTTTGGCTAGAGGCGTGTGAAAAAAGCGGGTGTTAAGAAAGCTCGCAGCCAAAGAACTCACTGAAAACCTGTTTGTAGACCTCGTGTTTAAATTCAGGTAGCCAACTGAGTTTGAAATCCTTGGGTTTAATCCATTTGGTGTTCTGAAATTCCTGCGAAGGCTGGACGATATCGATTTTACTTTTTTTAGAGAGGAGCTTACAGATGAAATAAGTCTGTTCCTGGCCCACACAGTTGTGTTTCTTCTTCTTTTTCTGGCGCACGCCGTCAGGGTATTTATAGCGGTACCCAGCACGGAGATCGATGAGTTCGTAATCCTTTGGGGTGAGCCCGATTTCTTCGCGTACTTCCCGATGAAATGCGGTTAGAAAACCCTCTCCTTCATCGACTCCTCCTTGTGGGAACTGCCATGCGCCGTCTTCCTCAACTCGCTCACAGATAAGGAGTTTTCCAGAGTCATCAATGAGGAGGAGAGCAACATTTGGGCGATAGCGTTCACATACAGTAAGCGGAAAGTCAGGCATGCGTAGAGATTACAATAACCTCGCTATCGAACTCAACTTGAAAATGTATGTTGATCATTGGGCGGAAACATGAATACACCCTATGTCTATGATCGCAGTACAAAATTTACGGGTAGAGTTTGGTCCCCGTGTTCTCTTTGATGACCTCTCTTTTGCGGTGCAGTCCAAGGAGCGAATTTCCTTTGCCGGGCATAATGGAGCAGGGAAATCGACGTTAATGAAATGTATTGCGGGTATTATTCAGCAAAACGGAGGAGAAATCGTGAAGCCTAAGGGCTGTGAAGTTGGCTACCTTCCTCAGGAAGGGATTCATATTAAAGGGATTTCTCTTTTTGAAGAAACGATGAAGGCCTTTTCAGGAGTTAAAGAGCTACAGCGCCTAATCGAAGAAAAGTCAGAGGAATTTGAGTCACTTGATCCCCAAGACGATCGTTACATGCCACTCCTAGAAGAATTAGGGGATTTAGAATTTAAGTTAGAGGAGAGTGATCCTGCTCGAATTAAACCTCAGGTGGAGTCGGTTTTGAAGGGGCTCGGCTTTAAGGGTGATGACATGGATCGAGATTGTGCGGAGTTTTCTGGGGGGTGGCAGATGCGGATTGCGATGGCCAAGCTTTTCCTCCAAAAACCAGCGGTTCTACTTCTGGATGAGCCGACTAACCACCTTGATTTCGAGACTCAAATCTGGATGGAGAACTACCTCAGAGCCTACCCTGGAGCGATTATTCTAATTTCGCATGACCGGGCCTTACTCGACACGTTGACTACTCGTACTATTGCCTTTGCTAAGGGACGTGCGGAGGAGTACGCGGGGAATTATTCTTTCTACGAAACGGAAAGCGCCCACCGGAAGGAAATCCTTAAGAAGCAATATGCCTCTCAGCAAAAGGAAATCGCTAAAACTAAGGAGTTCATTAACCGTTTCCGAGCTAAGGCGTCCAAGGCGTCCCAAGCTCAATCACGACTGAAACAGCTTGAAAAAATGGAGCTTATCGAGATCGAGGATGACGATGTCTACATGGATTTTCGTTTCCCAGATCCTCCAGCTTCTATGCATTCAGTCGTTAAGGTGGAAGGAGCCTCTAAGAGCTTTGGAGACAAAGTAATTTTCCCTCCCTTTGATCTCGAATTTACTAAGGGCGAAAAAATTGCGATTGTAGGGCCTAATGGAGCGGGGAAATCTACCTTCTGTAAGTTAATCACGGATGAGCTGGACCCTTCATCAGGTACGATTGAGCTCGGCGGAAAGGTGCTTCCATCCTTTTTCTCGCAAAACCACGCTGACGAACTAGACCCTGATAAGACTGTTCTCGAGACAGTGGAGGAGGTCGCTACGCGCGAGGCTTCTGCTTCGTCACGAAATATTCTAGGGTGTTTCCTCTTTAGAGGGGATGATGTTTTCAAAAAGATCGGGATTCTCTCTGGTGGAGAGCGCTCACGGGTAGCACTTGTCCGGATGTTAGTTAAGCCTGCTAACTTCCTTATTCTGGATGAGCCGACTAACCACTTGGATATGCAATCGCAGGCCGTTCTCCGTAATGCTTTGGCAAACTATCCAGGGACGATCGTAATTGTTTCGCACAACCGAGATTTCCTTGATCCGCTGGCTGAACGAACGATCGAATTCCAACCTGCGCAAAAGCCCACTATCTATCACGGGAACCTTAGCTATTACTTGTCTAAGAAGGATGAGCAAAAAACAGCCGCTAAAGCAGCAGCCAAAGCTTCTCCCAAAAAAGCGCCCGCCCCAAGCGGAGTTGCTGATAGTAGCAAAGCTGGAGGAAGCCGAAAAGAGCAGCGTAAACGCGAAGCAGAACAGCGCCGTATCAGAAAGGATAAACTCGCCCCTCTGGAAAAAGAACTGACGACAGCGGAGGAGCAAATTGCTGAACACGAAGGAGTTCAAGCAACCTTAACCGACCTCATGAATTCTCCAGAGACGATCGCTGATGGCAAGAAAATGCAGGAGGCTACAATCGCTTATAATTCAGCCAGTGAGAAGCTAGAGCAAGCCGTCTCCAACTGGTCTGATATTAGTGAAAAGATCGAGCAGGTAAATGCCGAACTAGAAAGCGCCTAAGCAAAGAGAAGCATAGCTAAGACCATTGCGCGGGCGGTATTGTCGCCCCCTGCAAGTGCGTTTTTACTTAGGCACTCAGGTAACGCGTCTCCGTGGTGAATCGCTAGGTAAAGGGTAAGAGGGAATGCGGCATCCAGGCTGCAAGCTTGGCCATATTGTTGCGCTACGGATCGGAAGTCTTCTGGATCCGCCTCTTCTATCTCGGAGAGAACTTTGCTAGGATTTAGTTTAGGGTAGTTTTGCGTGCTGGCTTCATCATAGAGCGCTGTTGCAGTCGTTGATCCTGCCTTGAGGCGATAGATGACGCGGACAAAGAATTCGATCACCTCAGGAATATCAGGTCCTCCATGCGTGAGTGAAGCCTGTGATTGAGCCGCGGCTATGGCCTCTTCCAATGGAAGGTCGAGGTCAATGATGGGCGCGATTCTGGACACAACTGCAAATTCATTAGAGTTAGACGGTTCTTGGCCTTGAGATGAGAGCGTCGCTTTGGTTGCTCCATCGATGTAACCATCGTAATTTGCCATTTTATCAAGCCACGTCGTGCGCCAATGCGCTAGGTCGTAGCCCTTGTTAGTTGCTATTGATTCGGCGAGGAAGCGAACCTGATCTCCTGTGTGCGTGTGCTCGCCAGCCTTGCGGTTTGGGTGGTAAGAGCTCATGGGATCACAGAGGTCGTAAACCCCGTCAGGGAACGTCTTACTCAGTAGGTTTTGATCGTAAATCCAGTGTGTGCCGAGGGAGAGGATATCTGCTACTTGGGCAGCTTCAGTGTAGTTTTCCATACTTCAGCAGTATCATCGCAGTGATTGGATGCAACCTGAAATTCTCACTGACAACGTTCGTACAATAGCTTATAGTGCCGATATGGACCTTCCTGTTTCAACCTTCGCTCTTCTTTTCCCGGCAGTCAGTTTACTCTTTCTTTCCTACACGAACCGTTTTCTGCACCTCTCCGCCCTTATTCGTAAACTCCATACAGACTGGCTAGGTGACCATGATCAACTGATTATCAGCCAAATCATGAACTTACGAACCCGTTTGCGTTTGATTCGCTTAATGCAGTTTCTGGGCGCCTTGTCCCTGCTGAGTTCAGTGACAGGTATGTTAGTCCGAATCTTAGGCAGTGCTGAAATCGCAGGAGGGCTTTTGGTCGCCGCTCTTGGTATGATGGTCGCTTCCTTGCTCTGTTTAGCCGTTGAAATTGGAATGTCAGGGAGGGCTCTCAATCTCGTTCTAAACGCGCTAGAACAGGATCTGGAGCAGGAAAAAAGGGAAAAAAAAGCAAAAGTAGTTTGAGCGAGAAGCGGAACGAGTTTGTAGCCTAATGAAATTTTTACTTGGAATGAGGCCAATTAATGTGATTAGAGTATGATATTATGGCACAACACCTACTAGACTTCTTTATGCTCCTGCTCTTGCAGGCCGTTCTTGGATTCGATAATTTACTTTATATCTCGCTAGAATCTAAGCGGGCTCCTGAGGAGAAACAAAAATTTGTTCGCTTGATGGGAATCTCTGTAGCAGTTGGACTTCGTCTAGTCTTGCTTTTCGTCATCCTGAAGCTGGTGGAGATGGTTACCGCCCCGTTCTGGACGTTCAAGAGCGACGCCTTTGGCATCGCCCTTTCTGGAGAGGCCTTGATTACCCTCATTGGTGGAGTGTTCATCCTCTACACCGCTAGTAAAGAAATTCTCCACATGATGACCTATGATCCTTCGCATCACGGACAGAAAAAGGCGGGCTCAGTTGGCTTGATCATTACCTCTATTGTAATGATGAACCTCGTTTTCTCCTTTGATTCAATTCTTAGCGCGATGGCAATTTCAGAGAATTATTACGTTATGGCGACCGCAATCGTCATCAGCGGAATCCTCATGATCGTACTTGCCGATGCCGTTACGAACTTCCTTAAGAAAAACCGAATGTATGAGGTTGTTGGTCTCTTCATTCTATTCATTGTCGGGATTCTTCTCGTCTCCGAAGGCGCGCACAAGGCTCACATTTCGTTCTTTGGGAATGAAGTTCATGCTATGACTAAGACAACCTTCTACTTCGTTATTGCAGTACTCTTTATCATCGAGATCGTTCAAGGTCGCTATACTAAAAACCTTATGAAAAAGCAAGACCGCCTCGTGGAAAAAGCGGAGTTAGCAGAGAATGCAGGTCTGGCTAAAAAAGATTCCGATAGCGAAGCTCATTGAGCCTGAATCGTAATTTGAACCTTTAAAAAAGCAGCGATGAATATTCTATACTGGCTCTGTGTAACCCTTGCTAGACTAACAGGTAAGGTCATGTTTTCGCTGAAGGTTGAGGGAATTGAAAACCTAGTGAAAGCAGGTGAAGGTGGCACGATCATCGCTGCCAATCACCAAAGCTTTTTAGATCCTCCATTAGTTGCCGCTGCCTGTAAGGGGCAGATTCATTTCTTGGCTCGTGACACCCTCTTTAAGGGCGTTTTCGGGAAGCTGATCAAGGCGGTGAACGCGATCCCGATAAGTCAAAGCGGGGCCGACCTCGCTTCATTAAAAGCTATAATCGGCGAAGTTAAGAAAGGGAATCGAGTGCTCGTCTTCCCAGAGGGAACGCGGACGCAGGATGGCGAAATCAAATCCGCCGCCGCAGGAATTGGAATGATTGTGGCCAAGAGTAAGGCTATTGTGCAACCTGTTTACATAGAGGGCGCATTTGAAGCCTGGCCGCGGAATGAAAAGAAACCAAAGCGCTCCCCGGTAAAAATCACCTTCGGAGAACGCCTAGATTTTTCTGATTTAGGACGCGTGAAATCTAAAGAGCAGTACCAAGAAATAGCCGATACGATTATGGCGAAAATCAGCGAGTTAAAGGACTAATTACGCGTTCATCAGCGCCTCGATCTCGCCAGGCTCAATAGGAACCGTAGCGCTCAGGTTTGTATTTCCATTTTTGCCGATGTAGTAGTTGTCTTCTAGTCGGATTCCTAGCCCTTCCTCTTTAATGTAGATTCCTGGTTCGATCGTGAAGACCATTCCTTCTTGAACGATCCCGTTCGAAAGGGTCACATCGTGGACATCAATTCCTAAGTGGTGAGAGGTTCCATGCATGAAGTATCTCCGTACGGCGTTTATCCAGTCGTCCGCGTTTAGTTCAGCGTTGGTAATGAGCCCTAGGGAAACCAGCTCTTCCCCAGTTTTTCGCTGCACTAGCTTTTGGTAATCGGCGACTGAGATGCCTGGTCGTAGGATGCTCTCTGCTGCTTTCATAATTCGCAGAACCGCCTCGTAAACTTCCCGTTGCCGAGGGCTAAACTTTCCATTTACGGGAATAGTGCGTGTCATGTCTGATTTCCATCCATTCCACTCAGCAGCAACGTCCATGAGGAGGAGGTCCCCGTCTTGGCAAATTTGATCGTTTTCGGTATAATGTAGAACACACGCATTCGCCCCGCTCGCAACAATCGGACTGTAGGCGAACCCTTGTGATCCGCGCCTCGTGAACTCGTGGATATATTCTGCCTCGATCTCCCACTCGCCTACACCAGGTTGTGTAAATTCTAGCGTCCGTCTAAAGCCCGCTTCAGTCAGCTCCCAAGCTTTGGAAATGAGCGCAACCTCCTCCTCGCTCTTAATCATGCGCAGGTTCGTTAGAATAGGGTAGAGGCGGGAGTAAGTGTGAAGAGGGAACCATTCCTTAGCTTTAGCAATTAAGAGATCGTTTCCTGAGACGGCGTCAGAACTCAAGCGAGGGTGCTCATTCGTTTCGAATGCGAGAGTCTCCGCTTCCGCCGCTAATTGACGGAACGTAGCTTCAAACTCCTCTGCAAACTTAATATTCGATACGCCCGTACGTTGCTTAGCTTCTTCGATTGAGAGTTTATGACCTTCCCAGGTGACAGTCATGGCATCGCTTTTTTGAATGAACAGGATTTCACGCTCTTCGGCTTTCACGGCCTCGGGGAACAAAATCAAGGAGGTTTGGTTCTGCATCATTCCTGTTAGGTAATAGAGGTTAGAGTTCTGCTTATAGGGATGACATTCGTCCGCATTAGTAGGGCTCTCTAGGTTAGAAGTGATTGCAGCTAAGCTTTTGCTAGGTAGCAATTGGCTGAGTCTTGCTCTGTTTTCACTAAAAAGGTCTGCTGGCGGAGGGGGGATTCGCATTGCAGAAATATGAATAAGAGCCCCCCAGCTGTCTATGGTGAATTCAGGAAAGCGTATTTCCCAAGATTCTACACAGCGAAAACCCTAGTGTTTATATGGTCTTAGGTGCGAGATTGAGGAGAGGTCACAAAACTTTTCAAAAAACTAGCGAAATAGGGTTGACTTGTGCGGAAAAGTGGTGTCTATATTTGCGCCCCGCAACACACCAAGTTGCTGAA
>JALZUI010000009.1 GCA_023301545.1 Akkermansiaceae bacterium | reverse complement strand
CGTGCGGAACCGAAGACAGCAACCTTCAAGCGGTGATTGTACTTATCAAAGATGGCATTGGCATGATGCATCTCTTTGAGCGCGCGGTTGAGCATCTTAAAGTCTCCAGGAGTAGCTCCTCCTCTGGCTAGACAAACGGCGGTGATGATCATCTCAGCGAGGGCCGCTTCGTTATCTACGGAGGGGATGGAGTCACAGAGTTGGAGAATCGTTTGATCTAGTTGTCCATTACCAGTGGAACCAAGGTACTTAGTAGTTTTCTTAATAGGGCATTGAGGGGAGGATCCGGTAAAGTCAAAGTCAGTCATAGAATGGGGGTGTTTTCTCGAATTTCGCAGAGCGATCTAACATAGTCAATAAAATGTGAGTAATCACCGATGCGAGAGGGCTTAGCCTTCTTTTTTACGATCATTGGAACGGAGGTTGAGAGCCTCCATCACATGGGCTTGGCTGATTTGCACTTGCCCGTCTAGATCCGCAATCGTCCGTGCTAGTTTCAGGATACGGTTGTGAGCCCTCCCAGAGTAGCCGAACCGTTCCATAGACCTTTCCAGTACACTGTGGGTCGCCTCATCGAGTTGGCAGTGCTCCTTTAGTAGTTTACCAGAGGCATGCGCATTACAATATACACCATCATATCCTTGGTAGCGCGCAGCTTGTAGGGAGCGGGCATTGATCACGCGCTGGCGTACGTCAGAGGAGCTTTCTTCTTCGGTCTCCATGCGGAGCTCTTGGTAGTCAACGCGAGGGACGGTAATATGGATATCAATCCGATCCATAATAGGCCCCGAGAGCCGATTCTGGTAGTTTTCTAGCTGGAAAGGGTTACACTTACATTGCACCTTGGCGTCTCCGTAGTATCCACAAGGGCAGGGATTCATCGCGGCCGCGAGGATGAACTTACTAGGAAAGGTTAGCGTGCCGCTAGCGCGCGAAATGGTAACCTCGCCATCCTCTAAAGGTTGACGTAGAATTTCTAAGGTGGAGCGTTTAAACTCAGGGAATTCATCTAGAAAAAGAACCCCATTATGAGCCATAGAAATCTCCCCTGGCGCAATCGCACTGCCACCTCCGATGAGCCCTGGTTCAGAGATGGTGTGGTGTGGCGAGCGGTAAGGGCGCTCTCGGATAAAAGAGGCGCCTCCATTAGTTAAGCCTCGGACCGAATAGACCTTCGTTGTTTCAATCGCCTCGGCCTCTGTCAAAGGGGGGAGAATGGTAGGTATTCGCTGTGCTAGCATCGACTTTCCTGTTCCTGGAGGGCCACTGAGAAGCAGATTATGGCCACCCGCTGCGGCGATTTCGATGGAACGTTTCGCTACGGCTTGGCCTTTGACCTCTGAGAAATCAACAGGGTAATCAGGGGTGGTGGAGAAATTAATGGTATGCTCTAGGGGGGAGATCATCTCTTGTCCCGTAAGGTGATTCCAAGCCTGAGTTAGATCACTAGCGCCATAGACCTCGAGGTCTGAAATGAGAGAGGCCTCTTCTGCGTTTTCGATAGGTAAAAGGATTGCACGTTTCCCATGCGCCTTAGCCGCTACCGCTAGAGAGAGGATTCCTTTAACGGGACGAAGGGAGCCATCTAGGGAAAGCTCACCCACAATCAAATAGTCCTCTAAGCTCGCAATCTCTTGTTTTAGTTCACAGAGCGCCATGCCAATGGCAATTGGGAGGTCAAAAGAAGGGCCTTCTTTTTTGAGGTCTGCTGGGGCGAGGTTTATGATATGGGAATTTCCATCGAAAAATCCAGCAGCCTTGAGCGCAGTTTTAACCCGCTCGGAGGACTCGCGCACAGCGGCATCAGGGAGCCCAACGATAATGTTACTCGGTGGCGAGGTCTCGGAAACTACACGCTGACCTACTTCAACTTCTACCAGTTGAGCTTCTACCCCTTGTACCGCAGCGCTACATACCTTAGCTATCATAACAATCAAGGTGATAACATGAACACTATTTATTGAAAAGAAAAATATTAAGAGAGGGGTGCTTCAGAAAAAGATTGCTTCTCTACTGCGGGCTTTCACTATACACCGTATAATAAGAACTATGAGCGATTTAGATTTAGGTGACCAGCCTCTCATCCAGATGATGGATAAATGGGGATTAGTAAATGAGGATATCGTCAATGCCTCTACCGAGCAACTTACTTTCAAGCAAGTGCAGCGAGGGCGTACAGGTCGCCGTCTCACCCTTAAGATGATGCAGAAAATTCTACGCGCCTACAACGTCGCGATTTGGAATAAGTTAGATAAGGTTCAGAAAGAGAAATTTGTCGAGTACCTCCAACAAGGCCCTTTGTTTAACTACGCTAAGGGGTATGAGGAAAACTACCAAGACCCGAATGAGGCCCTCATCGCTGAGCTCAACGGCGAAGATGAGTAGGACGATTGTTGGGGCTGGGTTAGCGGGTTGCTGCCTAGCATGGCAATATTACTTTCGGGAGGAGCATTTCCTTCTGATCGAAGACCAACCTCAGGCTGCGGGCTCTTTGGCTGCTGCTGGAATGTTGGCACCAGTCACGGGGAAGGCGTTTAACACCTCTTGGCGACTAGAGGAGTTTTACGATCCTGCTCGCACCTTTTACTCTCAAGTCGAACGAGTCTTGGGAACTACCTTGTGGTATGATTACCCAGTAGTACGGCCTTTTTTTGATGCTAAAGATCGCCGAAAATTTGAGAAAAAACGCCTGGAAAACCCCAAGCTTGAAACTTACATCGCGGAAGTTCTAGAGGAGGTGCCTAATGTCCAAGCAGAGCACGGTGCGGTCGTGTGGCAGGGGAGTGGTAGGCTGAATGTGAAAGCCTTTGTAGAGCAATCACGGTCCTTTTTTCTGCAACGTGGAAATTATGAAGAGCGCAGCTTGAGAGCTGATGAAACCTCTGCCCTTTTTACGACGGGTTCACGTGGATTAGTTGACGAAAATCCAGCTAAACTTACCCATCGCTCAGCAAAAGGGGAGATTTTAACGGTTCGTATCGAAAATCTCGCTCAAGATCGTATTATTAGCCGTGGCACCTGGTTAGTTCCTACTGGGCAGGATGACCATACCTTCCTTTGTGGTGCTAACTATGACTGGGACAACCTGAATAACATTCCTACTTCAGAAGGCCGCCAAGTGGTCGAAAAGGGGCTCCGTAGTTTAATCTCAGAGACCTACGAAATTACTGGCCATGTAGCAGGAGTACGCCCGATTGTGAGGCGAAGCGAGCCCGTTATTGGGTTTAGTGGGGGAAGCGTCTATCTTAATGGGTTAGG
>JALZUI010000008.1 GCA_023301545.1 Akkermansiaceae bacterium | reverse complement strand
GAGTAGTGAAAATAATTTCTCCGCCGTCAACATGTAGAGTACTAAAGGGCAAAATGGCCTTCGTATTATTAATCTTAAACACGCCATTTGGAGCAGGCTCCTTAAGAGTTCCTCTCACCTGCATAGACCCATCAATATTCCCCGAAGCTAGATTGCCACGAATCAAAATTGGATCCTCGGTGCTTACGTTCACATCAAGAGTCCAGTTTCCAAAAGGCTCAGGGATAGGTAAGGTACGCGATTTTTTTGACGAGACACTAGGAAGGTTCACCTTCGCAACCGCTGAAGACGGAACTCCTATCGGGATGAGTTCTAAATCTTTATAAACCAGTGACTCCACTGCGCTGAGAGAACCTGAAATTTTCGCATTTTCCAGCGTCCCAGTTAAATTCAAAGCGGCATTCGTACGTGTCGAAAGTAGGTCGTCACGATAAATCAAACCATACTTACACAGAAAAGTAAGATCAAAGATCGGGTTTGTAGGCTCCTTAATATCTACATCCCCACTAATGGTAAACCGCCCTCCATTAATAACGGCCGATAGCTCATTCGAAATCACATGATCTTCTGAAATTACCGAATTTAGAACGACATCTTTAATATCCCCAATTCCTTCGCCTTTCAACTCGATCAGAGGAACCTCTGCTGAAACTGAGAGCGAATATTTAGGTTCGTTGATCGATCCACTAAAGCCTCCCTTGGAAGTCACCACCCCCTCAATCGATTCTAATTGAGGAACGTATTTAGCGAGTTGGGCAACAGGAAAACTCTTAACATCCAGATTGGCTTGCAGCGGGCTCGCTTTGATTTCTTCGACGACTTTTGCCGGCGACTCGATCCATTTCAGAGGAGTGAATGGGAGAGAGCTATTGATACTGAACCGATTAGTTTCTCCTTCCTGTGCATTTACAACAACCCCTATTTTATCTTCCTTAGAAGCTAAGAATAGATTCACATTTAGCTCATCATCAAGATCTAAACCCTCTACCCCTAGCAGATTAGCGACCCCATCTAATCGCGGTTGTGAGGGCGACCCTGAAATCACCAGATTAGCCTCGACCTCCCCTGTGATTTCCTCCGGGATTGCGGCTCCTGTCCATTCCCTAATTTTCTCAAAGGCTACAGGTTTTGCTTGCACAGTTAAATCTAGATTTTCTTCCCCAGCTAAAAAGCTCTCAAGTGATTTGATATCTAGGTTATAAGGGACTGAACCGTGTAGTTTCGCGATTTCCTCTTCTCCGTTATTAACAGTAAAGGAAGGCACCTTAACGTACGTCCCGTCCCACTCAAGACTCGTCTTAGCACTCCACTCCCCTTCATCGACAGCTAAGCGAGCGACTGAAATTGACTGGGGGAAATCATAAGCCATCTTAGTAGAGACTGACAGCTCAGGCACCTTACCGTACTTCAAGGCTAATTGATCAACTTGTAGAAAACCTTTTTGTTTTTCATTAGTGACAGCCCCTTTCCCTCGCCACTCCAGAGAAACGGGATCCTTTACTTCCAGATCTTGCTTACTGTATTTAATGAGAGCGTTTACCCACTCCGCCTCCGCCTGCTCGATTTTAAGAGCGCCTTCATACTCCTTATCCTCGAGCTGATACGCAGCTTCAAAAGCGAGCTGGGGCGCATCTAGCCCTCCTAAATCCACCTTAGCTTGAATCAAACTATCTTCAAACCCAGCATCTAAATGCAATGTCGGCATTTTCACGCCTTGAGCTTCCAGTTGTTTGATCGTGCCCTTGGACGTCACCAGAGAAAGCGCCCCTTCAGCAAGCTCAAACTGGCCTACTAGATCAACGCTGGTCTGGGTGTAATCTAATTCATACGTTTCTTTCAACCATTTCTGGGGGAGATCCCCCACCTTAGGAAGCTTTATGGTGTAATCCAGATCAATCCCCCCCCACCACTGTGGAGACGTTGAATTCGTCCATTGCCCTTGTGCTGTGATTACTGCTGGGGTGTCCTCGTAAGAACCATCGACAGAAAGCTTATAAGCGGCTTCTTTTTGTTCCGCGACAACCTTGGCATCCGTCAGCTTATGCTCCCCGTACTTCAGCTCTACGATATGAAGATCCGCGGAAAGGTCCCAATCCGGCACGCGGGCCTTCCAATCTGACACAAAAACATTCAGTGCATCTACACTCCCCTGTACGGGTAGCTCTATACCGATCGACTCTTCTACGGCCTTGGTAGCCAAGCGTCCTCGGATAAGCTCTAGCGAAAGCGATTTATCTATAGAGGCCTTCAGAGTAGATTCTCCAATCTCTACTATCCCACCACCATTAAACGCCTTTTCCCAATCAACAGCCGCATCCTGCACGGCTAAGCCCGGAATGACTTCTAGACGATCAATTTCAGCTCCATTTTCATTCCAGGTAAGTGTCACGTCCTGAGGACTGGTATCGTAATTTTTAGCATTTTGAGCAGCGAAGCCCTGAAGGTAAAACTCATCGCTCCCCGTCTCGTGGTTAAAAGAGTCCCATTGAAACGCGAGAAAAGGCGCATCATTTTTAACGAGTTCCAGATCAACATCTTCAAGCCCAATTTTAGGCATCACCACCCAAGGGCGAATCGTAGCCATTAACCCCTGTAGGTCGAACGGCGTATCATCATCTTCTTTTTCCGACTTAGGGAATTTGGATAAATCTAGTTTAGCTTGTACCCCGCTCAGCTCCACCGATTGAATCTCTTTATTCAGCAGCCCCCGAAAATCGTAGCAGAGTGCAAATTCATCGACCTTGAGAGTCTGGATCCCACCTGTCCCTGTAAAATCTACATCAGAAAGCGTGTGCCCAGTAAGTAATGTCCCTCCAACAGTAAAGCCCCCTGTCAGGCCTATTTTTTGAGCGTGTTTTTGAGCCTGATCCTTGAGTAGATAACGGCCTAGTGAGCCATTAAGTAAAAACGCGCCCACCACTAACAAAATCATTAGAAATAGCAGCGAGAACAAAACGAAACGAAGAAACTTCCGCTTTTTACGGGGCTTCTTTTTTTCGACTATGTCCGGAGCTTCTTCAGGCATTAACTTACCTAGTTTACTAAACGTTTAAGCCTTAAATAAAAGGTTTGTTTTTATGATTTTTTCTTATTCAAGCTCTGACTTATATTCTCGACTTACCTCCAGGCTCTCTCAGGCTTCAAGTTCATTAATCTTGGCGAAGATCGATTCAGCGTCAGAATAGTCTGCAAACCAATGTTTACATTGACCTTTTAGCTTTTCTCCTATGCCGATCAAATCCCATCCAAGCTTATTTGTAGTTTGCAAATCCCAGAGAGCATCACCAAAATAAATAACTTTGTCTGCCTGTAGATGCAGACGGCAGTTTTCCAGAATTTCATCGCGCGAATCGAATTCATTAGCCGAAGAGAGATAGAGATCCGTAAGGTCATAACCTGCTGAGCTCAACTTCACCTCCCCTGCCTCTCGCCAACAACCAGTCGCGATCCCAACTAGACCTCGAGCCTGACAAGTCTTCAAGAAGGCCTTTCCTCCAGCGATTTCATGGTACGGGTTCGTCTCAACAGAAGCCTGTAAGCGCTCCATAAATTCACGCTTCATTCGGTCCACTAATTCTCCATTAGGCAGACCTAGATCAGCAACAACCTCCTTAAAGATCCCTGTATCGGTCACATGTTGGTAATCCGCCCAGTGAGGCTTAATCTGCGCTTCTGGCAGGACTGACAAAATCGCATTTCGATACGTATCACCCGCGGCCTTAAAACTATCAATCAACGTACCATCAATATCAAAAATAAGCGCCCTCTTCATAGATTCTAGCCTGAGCTATAAAGCGCCTATTCTACGAGCTTTTCTTACACAAAAAAAGCCGCTCATAACTCTGAGCGGCTTTCTTAATATACTAGGGTTAACTTACCCTTGGAGCATCTCCCAAGCACGTGCTACTTGGAGCACTACTTGATCCCCCATGTGAGGGCCTAGGATTTGAAGCCCTACAGGAAGGTCTTTTCCGTCCACTGAAGCTGTTCCGCATGGGACACTGATTGCCGGAATCCCAGCCAGGTTCGCACCAATGGTAAAGATGTCCGCGAGATATTCCTTAAGAGGGTCTTCTGCCTCCTCAGCACAAATCTTACGAGCAGGCTCTGGTGCCACAGGAGCAATGAGTGCATCCACCTTCGTAAAGACCTCTTGGAAGTCCTGCTTAATAAGCGTTCGAACCTTTTGCGCCTTTAGGTAATACGCGTCGTAATACCCTGAACTCAGTACGTAAGTTCCTAGTAAAATTCGGCGCTTAACCTCTGGGCCAAACCCCTCCACTCGGCTATTTTCGTACATCGAGTGTACGTCGGTCACGTCCTGTGAGCGCGTCCCGTAGCGCACCCCGTCAAAACGAGAAAGATTAGAGGATGCCTCAGCAGGAGCGAGGATATAGTATGTGGGAACACAGTACTTCGTATGCGGTAGAGAAACCTCCACAATCTCAGCCCCGGCCTCTTCTAGAGTTTTGATCGCCTTTTCGACATTCGCTTTCACATCAGGGTGAATTTCACCACTGAGGTACTCCATTGGAACTCCTATCTTTTTCCCTTTCACTCCATCATCTAGGCCTGCGGTGAAATCGATTTCGGGAGCCTCTAACGAAGTAGAATCTAGCGGATCATGCCCAGATAGAGCATTTGTCATTATAGCCGCATCCGTCACTGATTTGGTAATAGGACCAATTTGATCTAAGGAAGAGGCAAAGGCCACTAAACCATAGCGAGAAACTCGTCCGTATGACGGCTTAAACCCTACCACACCACAGTGCGAAGCGGGTTGGCGGATCGATCCTCCGGTATCAGAACCTAACGCGGAAATTGCAAAGTCGGCAGCGACACAAGCAGCGGAACCACCGGAAGAACCTCCTGGCACACGATCAAGGTCACGTGGGTTACGAGTCACTTGTAAGGCTGAGTTTTCCGTAGCCGAACCCATGGCAAACTCATCAAGGTTAGCGCGGCCAAACGGAATTGCACCCGCCTCGATCAGCTTATTGATTACCGTGGCGTTATAAGGAGCCGTGTAGCTTCCCTCTAAAAACTTAGAAGCACAGGTACAGGGCTCACCTTCCACATTAATATTATCCTTAATTGCGATCGGAATGCCTCCGAGCGGTAATGACAAATCGGCCTGCTCTGCACGAGCCAGCGCAGACTCTAGATCACGCGAAAGAAAGGCGCCGACCTTGTCGTCCCCTTTTGAAATCGCTTCTTCTAGTGAATTAATTACATCGCTAGGAGTAAATTCGCCACTGGCGTACCCTGCCTTTAGTTCAGAAATTGTTTTGGTATGTAACATCAGAAAAATTGTGTTTAGGATTCAACGACACGAGGAACGCGGATTTGCTCTTGGGCAAAAGAAGGGGCGTTTTGCTCAAGCTTAGCTGCTGGTAGGCTCGTACCCGGAACATCTGACCGAGGAACCGCAAAAACGGGCTTGGCATGGGAGCTAGGCTCAACGCCTTCAACATCAAGCTCATTAAGCGTATCGATGTAAGAGAGAATTGTTTCGAGCTGCGGAGTAAATTCCTTCGCCTCCTCTTCCGTTAATTTTAGCCGCGCCAGGCGCGCAACTTTGGATATATCTAACTGGTCACTCACAATAACAATCATATAGAGGAGCGAGAACAGAGAGCGCAATACGAAAATGGGATTTGTCAGAGAGAAT
>JALZUI010000007.1 GCA_023301545.1 Akkermansiaceae bacterium | reverse complement strand
AGGATAGGGGCGAGGTCTGGCATGCCTGTGAGTCCAGGGATGTCGAATTTAGGATTATGTAGAGGGTTCATGTGGAATGAATGTTTTGTTATTTAAGGTTAGAGGGCGCGCTGGCGGTAGAGGGTGATGACGGGAGTGAGTCCCGCGAGGAGGAGAACGAGGGTGATGGTGAGGAGGGTCAGCAGTTCCCCAGGGGCTAAGGCCCAGGCGTTGAGGATGAGGCCGGTGCGTTGGTAAATGAGCCCTGAGAGGGCTTGCACGGTGAGGTGTCCGAGGAGGGCGCCAGCGGTGATGCCGATGATGACGAGGAGGGCGACCTCGTAGAAAAGGAGTCTTAGGATTTCGCTGCGAGAAGCTCCGAGGCTTCTGAGGGTGAGGAAGCTCGCTTGTCGTCGTTCGAGGGCTTGCCACATGGCGAGGAGAATAACGAGGGAGGAGACGATGATGACTCCAATGGTGATGAGAAAGAGCAGTTTTTGGAAGGGGGCGAGGTAGATTCGCGAGAGGGAGAGAATTTCATTAATGGGAACGGCCACCATGAGGTTGGGGCGTTTTTTGAGTTCATCGGCCATCCAGAGTCGCATTCCCGCAGATTTGAGCTGAACGAGGACGGAGGTGACTTCCTTGTTTAAGGGCGTGGGGTTTTGAAAAACTTGGTGAATGGATTCTTGGATGTGGTGGACTTTCCAGACGGAATCGAGGGCGGTGTAAATGGCGCGGTCATGTGATCCTCCCGTTGGTTTGAGTAGCCCCACGACCTCGTAGGTGAAGTTGGTGTGTTGCTCGGAGCCTGGAAGTTGGAGGAGGCCGTGTGAGCCATGGAAGGTGCTACCGATACTGAGATTGGCACGTTCGGCGACCTGCGCTCCGATGACTGCTTCAAAGGTTCCAGGGGTGAAGTTGCGACCTTCTTTCAGGGTGAGCAAGGGGGATTCGTCGTGCTTTTGGAGGTCGAGGATGAGGGGATCGGTTCCTACGATGCGGTAGCCCTCGTAATTATCACCGAGGGCGATGGGGAGAGCGGCTTTTACGCGTTCGTCATTTTTCAGCGCTTGGTAATCGGCGTATGGGATGTTGCCGCTAGGCATACCGAGGTGATAGAGCGAGCTGAGGGTGAGTTGCATGGCTCCGCCTTTAGCGCCGACGACGAGGTCGAAATCGCCTGCGTCTTTCTTCAGTGCGCCCTCGGTCTGGTGTCGTACGACGAGCAAGATGACAGAGAGGGCGGTGGGTAGCGCGAGCGCGAGTAAGGTCGCCAGGGTAACCCAGCGACGAGACCACATGAGCCTCCATGACATTTTAGGGAGCGAGTTCATGCCGTTTTCTTTTCGGGGTTATTCCATTGCAGGAGGTCGCTGACTTGGAGCTGGCTAGGGAAACGCTGGGCGAGCGATTGGTCATGGGTGACGAAAATAAGGGTGCTCCCGGACTCTTTGGCGAGCGTTTGGAGGAGGGTGCAAATCCGTGAACCTGTTTCCTGATCAAGGGCACCCGTGGGTTCGTCGGCGAGGAGGACGGCAGGTTGCTTGATGAGCGCGCGGGCGATGGCGACACGTTGTTGCTGACCGACGCTGAGTGCGTTGGGGTAGCGGTCGCCGTATCCTGCGAGGTCGACTTTGGCGAGGATTTCTGTGATGCGCTCAGATAATTTGCTCTGGTCTTGGCCTGAGAAGTAATTTCCGATTTGGATGTTTTCCGCGACCGTGAATTCGGGGAGGAGTTGGTAAGTCTGGAAGATCATGCCGATGTGCTCACGGCGAATTTTATCACGGGCGGCCTCACTGCGGCCAACGAGTTCTTGATCGTGGATTTTGATGCTGCCGTCGCTGGCTCCGATCATGCCCGAGAGGAGATTTAGCAGAGTAGACTTCCCGCTTCCGCTTTTACCCAAGAGTGCAATTTGGGCTCCGTGTTTGATCGTAAGCTCGGGAATGTGATAAGTCTGTTCAGGCGAAAAAGCCCCTCTGACTTGGTTGAGAGAAAGGGCGAGATGGTCAGATGGCATGTGAAGATGAGCGGGCTGGTTGATTGATTTGTAAGCTAGCGGCTACAAGTGGACGAGAATAAAAAATCGTTTTTGCTTTAATAGAGCTCTTTAAATTGGGTACAAGTTCCGCCTATGACGAAAACAATGCACGCACTTATGGCCCTTTTGCTCCTTTGGGTTCCTTTGAACGTGTCTGCCCAGAGCTCTGGCGGAGTGAATTGGAATACTGTTATTCACCTCAATCAAAAGTACATTGACGCGGCTCAAATCCCTTCGTTTTACCGAGAGTATGGTTTCACGCGCTCGCTAGCAGCGACTAATAAAATCCGTTTCACTTCGTCAAAGACGAATAAGCAAAAGACGGTCATGGACTTTATTGTAGGTTCACAAGAAGTGTATTTAAACGGGCTGAAGTTTCACTTTTCGTACCCTGTGGTTGTTAAAGGAGGGCAGACTCTGGTTTCGCAGATTGATCTCGTTAAGCTGATCGATCCAATTCTCCGCCCTACTACGGTTAAAAAAGTGGCGCCATTACGAACGGTCATTATCGACGCTGGTCATGGTGGTTATGAGCCTGGAACGGTTAATAAGCACGGTAAGGAGAAGAAATTCACGATGGCGTTGGCTAAGGTTTTACAAGCCAAGTTAGTGCGCAAGGGGTTTAAGGTAGCCTTTACCCGTAAGGCGGACGAATATGTTTCGTTGGGTGATCGGGTTAAGATCGCGAATCAGTATTCCGATGCAATTTTTATCAGCTTACACTTCAATGCTGGTGGTGCGGGTCGTGCCTCTGGGATTGAGACCTTTACGCTTTCGCCTGCAGGAGTTGCGCATTATGGGCGTGGACTGCGCCAGAGCGATTTAGCGACTCGAACAGGGAATGCTCAGGACTCCGCTAACATCGCGTTGGCAACCGCAATTCATGGGCGTGCAATCCGTAACCTTAAGCAACGTGATCGTGGAATTCGCCGTGCTCGATTTGCCGTTATTAGTGGTGTTAAGCACCCAGGAATCCTCTTTGAGGGTGGCTTTATGAGTCACTACAGAGACGGAGCAATGATCGCTGATCCTAAGTATTTAGACCGTATGGCTCAGTCGCTCTTCGAGGGAATCGTGATCTATAAGACCGCGACTGAGAAAAATCGTTACAGGTAGTTTCTGTTACGATAGTGCTAACTGCCGAAAGCTTTAGCTCTCTTGGCTCGCCTTGAATTTAGCGAAAGCGTCTAGGGCTTTTGCGCGACCGTCGGCATGAGAGATAATCGGATTTGGGTATTCCTTTCCTAGCGTAACTCCCGCCGAAAGTAATTCTAGCGGAGGGGCCTCAAAAGGAGCGTGGAGGTATTGAAGTGGGACGTCTTTTAGTTCGGGGCACCACTTGCGGACGTATTCGCCAGTTTCATCAAACTTTTTCCCCTGTGTAATCGGGTTGAAAACGCGAAAGTACGGCGCGCCATCGGCTCCGCTTCCTGCGATCCATTGCCAGCCCATCGTATTATTAGGCAACGAGGCATCCACGAGGGTGTCCCAAAACCAATCCGCGCCTTCTTGCCACGGTTGGAGGAGGTGTTTGACGAGGAAGGAGCCAACAATCATGCGCACGCGGTTGTGCATCCAGCCCGTGGCCCACAGTTGACGCATGCCCGCATCAACAATCGGGAACCCTGTTTGGCCTTTTTGCCAAGCGGCGAGTAAGGCGGGGTTTTCATCCCAAGGGAAGTTGGCGTATTTTTCGTACAGGGGCTGGGTTGTGGTCTGGGGGAAGTGATAGAGCAGGTGATGGGCGAATTCGCGCCAGTAGAGTTGGCGGACGATTCCTGATTCGATCGTGGGCTGATTAGCGCTGCGGAGCGTGTGAACGAGCTCGCGAGGTCCGATTTGGCCAAAGTGTAAGTAGGGGCTCATTAGCGAAGTCCCATCCAGATCGGGGCGATCACGAGTTTCCAGATAGAGGACTGCGTTTTTGGGAGAAAAGGTCTTCACCCGCGCTAATGCTCCGGCGCGGGTTGGGTCCCACATCTCATAGAATCCGCCATCCCATTTGATATCAGGGAGTAGGGCGTAGCTTTGGAGCGGGGCGCTTTCTTGTTTACCACCATACCAACTAGCGGCTTCAGGTGTAGATTCGACCTTGGCGATCTCACGGGAAACTAGCGCTTTCCAGAATGGAGTGAAGACGCGATATGGTTTCCCGGATTTATTGAGTGTGGTCGTTGGCTCGTACAGGATGGTGGAATTGAAGCTTTGTACGTGGAGGCCTTGCTCCTTGAGGTGCGCTTTTATCGTGGCGTCACGTTTGACGTGGGCTGGTTCGTAAGATCGATTCCACAGCACCGCTTCGACCTCATGGTCGGCGATAGTTTTGAGTAGGGCTTGATCGGTAGGAAGCTCGCTGCTGGCCAGATGGAGCGTTCCTCCCAGTTGCTTGATTTGCGCTGCTAGGTCATCCAGCGCGTGGTGAAGCCACCAACGAGTCGCACCACCAATTTCCCATTCTTGTTCGTGCTGAGAAAGATGGTAGTAGGGGAGGATCTCGTATCCTTGATCAATCGCCCATTGGAGTGCGTCATTGTCAGACAGGCGCAGATCGTATCGGAACCAAAGGAGAGCTACTTTTTTCATCTCGGAATGGTAGCACGGATTTCAGGATGCCGATTGATTATTTTGCACTTTTTTCGTTTTACGAATTCTTCAGAATTGCCGCATAAAGTTTTTGCAATTCCACATGGGATTGGGTTTACTTCCCATTATGCCAGATACAAAAGCCTTACTAGAATCAGCCGTTTCACGTGGAGATTTATTGGAATCTTCCTTGGAAAATATCAGTAAGCTTCTCGGAACCTCAGATTTTACAGACGGAGTGATTGCCGAGCTTGTTGAAAACGCAGAGTGGAACGAGCTCAATGACCGTTTCTATAAGACGATGGCTTTTGGTACAGGCGGATTACGTGGGCGTACGATTGGTAAAGTCGTGACGAGTCTTGAAAAAGGGCAGGGCGACAGTGTTCCTGAGTTTCCCTGTGTCGGCACCGCCAGCATGAATTATTACAATGTTGGTAAAGCGATTCAGGGTATGATTTTGTACCTTAAGCAAAAGGTCTCACACCAGCCTGCAATTGTTATCGCGCATGATACCCGCCATTTTTCGAAAGCTTTTGCGGAGTACTGTGCTCAAGTTTGCGCCGATCTAGGGTGTAACGCGTTTCTCTTTGAGGGGCCTCGCTCCACGCCTCAACTTTCCTATGCCGTGCGCGCACAAAATGCTGATGCGGGTGTGGTGTTGACCGCTTCGCACAACCCTCCTCATGATAACGGATTTAAAGCGTACTTCTCTGACGGAGCGCAAATTGTGGAACCTGATGCCTCTGGGATCATTACCGAGGTCAATAAGCTGGAGACAGAAGTCTATACTGCCTTACCAGAAGCAGAGCGTGGCGTAATCAAGACCCTCGGAGCAGAGGCCGATCGTGCCTACATGGACAAGCTTAAGGCGGTCCTTCTCCGCCCTGAATTGCTAGACGGTCGCTCGGCCAAGGTGGTTTACACGAATTTACACGGTACAGGTGGGCACATCGTCTGCCCGCTTCTGCGTGAGCTTGGGTTCGAGGTTGTGACCGTGCCTGAGCAGGATGACCAAAACGGAGCCTTCCCAACGGTGGCTTCGCCGAATCCAGAGAATGCCGCCGCGTTGGCAATGGGAGTAGATCTAGCGGAGGAAGTACAAGCCGATGCGGTAATCGGGACCGATCCTGACTGTGACCGAATGGGAGTCGTCGTTCGTAATGGCTCAGGTGAAATGCAACTTCTCACGGGGAACCAGATTGGATCCTTGATGGCTTGGTACCGCGTGAAAACAATGTTCGAGCAAGGGAAGCTCAATGATGCGAACCGTGGCCGAGCGTGTTTCGTAAAAACACTCGTTACTACAGAACTGCAAAAAGCGATTGCCGATAAGTATGGTATTGGGATTGTTAATACTCTCACGGGCTTCAAGTACATTGGAGAAAAGCTCCGTAAGTACGAGGATGCGATTCCAGCTGATAAAAAAGGTGATTACCGTGCCTTGTCTGAAGATGAAACACGGAACATCCGTCTCGAATACTCTAAGTTTTTCGTCTTTGGAGGAGAGGAAAGCTACGGCTACCTCGGGGCCGATTTTGTACGGGATAAGGACGGTAATGGATCAGCGGTTATGTTTGCCGAGCTCGTCGCCTACGCGATGGAGCAGGGATGTACGCTTCCTGATTTACTAGACCGCGTTTTCGCTGAGTTCGGAGTGTACTTAGAGCAAGGGAAATCATTAGTGATGGAAGGGGCCGATGGTGCTGCCAAGATCGCTGCCCTCGTTGCTTCCTACGCCGCTAACCCTCCTGCAGAAGTTGATGGGAGCAAGGTTCTCGCTGCCAAAGATTATAATGCTGCTGACTTCTATGATGAAGAAGGCGACCTCATTCCTCGCGCTGCCATGCTTATGGTTGAACTTGCTGATGGTCGTCGCTTCGCGGTTCGTCCGTCGGGTACAGAGCCAAAGATCAAGTACTACCTCTTCGGTAAAAATGAACCTCAAGCTGACGTCGCTGCTAGTAAAGCGACGGTTACTGCCACGCTAGAATCTCTCTGGACCGCTCTAGAAGCCGATGCGCAGAAGCGTATGGGGTAGAGTCTGATTAGATAGAGTTGATATTTCATTGAATACGCTAAGGCGTAATTCACTCTCAATTATCATGATACGCAATTTCGCCCAGAAGGCACTGCTCTCGTTCTTTTTCGTTGCGCAGGTGGCTGTAGCTTTACGCGTGGCCCCCTTACCTTTGGCTCATCGAGTACAGCAGGCCGAAACTGTATTTGTTGGCAAGCTTGTCAACAAGGTCGTTCAGGGGGAATGGGTACAGGCAGAGCTTTTGGTTGAAGAGCCCATGAAAAATGCCGTGCTCAATCGTATGGTGAAAGTGGTTTGGCGGTCAGAGATCGATGGAATGCCTATTTATGATGTCGCGGAAGGGGTACGAGGAATTGCCATTCTCAGTGATCAGTTAGATGGTCGCTATTGGTTAAGAGCTGATAAGTTCGAAGAGGTGAAGCGGCGCAATGAAATTGCCGCTTTAATCACCGCGTCCAAAGCGACAAATCGTTAAGCTGGGGAGATTAATCGGCACAAAAAAAACGGACTCGCGGAGCCCGTTTTTTTGAGAATGTGTTTTGGCGAGTGATGAACAATCGCTTACTTGATGCGGCCCAGGATTTGAGCAGCCATTTCCTTGGTATTGACGCTGATTTCGCCTTCGAGACCAGTTGCGATATCGCCTGTACGGTAACCGGCTTTGATCGTTTCTGAGACTGCGTCATCGATAGCTGTTGCCGCCTCGGATTGACCGAGTGAGTAGCGAAGAAGCATCGAGAGGGAGAGGATTTGCGCAATCGGGTTAGCGACGCCTTGTCCTGCGATGTCTGGAGCAGAACCACCAGATGGCTCGTACATTCCGTAGTAGAGACCTTCGTCATTTTTCTCACCGAGAGAAGCAGAAGGAAGCATGCCGAGTGATCCAGAGATCATCGCCATTTCGTCAGA
>JALZUI010000006.1 GCA_023301545.1 Akkermansiaceae bacterium | reverse complement strand
ATATTATTCCTTAAAATCATCCTTGCAGGGGTGCCGTGGATTTCGTTGAATTGCGCCTATGTCAGAAGCGCCTTATTTGGAATCTCACGCAGGATCATTTGTTCACCTGCATCTCCATACGGAGTACTCGACTCTTGACGGAGCGATTAAGATTGCCGAATTAGCGGAGCGGGCAAAAGAACTCAAAATGCCAGCGGTGGCGATGACGGATCACGGCAATATGTTTGGCGCGATTCAGTTTTACCAAAAGATGCATGCCGCAGGGGTGAAACCGATTTTTGGTTGTGAGGCCTATCTAGCGCCAACTGTTCACACGGAGCGCAAGGAGATTCCCGGGCGCAAGCGCAATACCCATATCACTCTCCTCTGTGAGAATAATACGGGATGGGACAATCTGACCAAGATGATCTCGATCGCTCATTTACATGGGCAATACTACGGTAAGCCTCGGATCGATTATGAATTGCTGGAGCAGTACTCAGAAGGCCTAATCTGTCTCAGTGGTTGTATCACAGGACCGATCAACGAATGGCTCCTCAATGATGATTACGAAAAGGCCAAGGAGGTGGCTGAGAAGTTTATTGGAATCTTTGGGAAGGAAAACTACTTTATCGAACTCCATAATCATGGGTTGGAAATGCAGGATAAGGTTCGACCCGGATTGATCAAAATCGCCAAAGAATACGGGTTACGTACCGTCGTGGCGAATGATGCTCACTTTCTAACTCGAGACGATCATGAGGCGCACGATGTTCTCATTTGTATCGGTACAGGAAAGCAGGTGATCGATGATAACCGGATGAAGTACAGTCCGGAAGTGTACTTTAAAAGCCCCGAGGAAATGCGCGAGCTCTTTAGCGATATGCCTGAGGCCTGCGATGCGACCCTAGAGATTGCGGAGCGCTGTAATGTTACGATGGTGCTTGATCCGACGAGTACGGAGAAGTACCCGCAGTTTGGTACTCCCGACGGAAGCCCGCTGGATGAGTACTTAAAGCGAGTCTGTTTCGAAGGATTAGAGATGCGCTATGGAAAGGAGCGGGCAGACACCGACCAGGAACTGCGAGAGCGGTTAATCTATGAGGTCGATCTGATCAATAACCTGAAATTCGCTTCCTACTTCTTGATTACCGCCGACTTCATCATGTGGGCCAAGAATAACGATATTCCTGTAGGCCCCGGTCGGGGATCAGCTGCGGGTTCTCTGGTGGCGTATTGTATGGAAATTACCGATATTTGCCCGATGCGCTTTGGGCTCCTTTTTGAACGTTTCCTGAACCCTGAGCGTGTTTCCCCACCCGATGTCGATATTGACTTTTGTGTAAATCGTCGCATGGAAGTGATCGATTATGTACGCCAGAAATATGGCGAAGAATGTGTCTCCCATATTATCACTTACGGTAAGCTAGGTGCGAAAAGTGTGATCCGTGATGTAGCCCGAGTGATGAGCCTCTCTTATGGTGAGGCGGACGCGATTGCTAAATTGATCGATGCTAAGCCGGGGGTGAAGCTAAAGAAAGAGTGGGAGGAAAACGCCGAGCTCCGTGAACATATCGAGAGTAGCGCGACCTATATGCAGCTCTGGAAGTACGCCCTTAGCCTAGAAGGGCTGACTCGTAATACTGGAGTGCACGCGGCAGGGGTGGTGATCGGAGATAAGGCTTTGGATAACCACGTTCCGCTGACGCGCGGGAATGAGGGTGAGGTCGTGGCGCAGTATGATATGGGTGCCATTACGGATGTGGGGCTCCTGAAAATGGATTTCTTAGGCCTGAAAAATATGACCGTAATGCAGGAGGCTCAGGAGCATATTCGTGCCTTTGAACCGGGGAATGAGGACTTCAAGTTTGCTACCGTGAATTTGGACGACCAATCAACCTATGACCTTCTTGACCGAGGGGAGACGATGGGCGTCTTCCAGATGGAGTCGGGTGGAATGACCGAGACTTGTAAGAAGTACCGAGTCCGTAAAATCGAAGACATCATTGACCTTCTTGCTCTCTATCGACCAGGTGCGATGCAGTACATCGATGAGATGATCCAGGTGAAGGAAGGCGGGAAGGCTGTACGTTATGAGCACCCTTTGATGGAAGAGATTTCCGGTAGTACATACGGGGTGATGATCTATCAGGAGCAGGTTCAGAATGCGGCCAAGCTTCTAGCGGGTTATACGCTAGGTGGTGCTGACGTTCTGCGTCGAGCGATGGGTAAGAAAAAGCCCGAGGAGATGCAGAAGCAGCGTGAAATTTTCATTAAAGGTGCGAAGGAGCACAATGATATCGACGCGGGATTAGCGAATCAGATTTTCGATAAGATTGCGGGCTTTGCTGGATATGGTTTCAATAAATCGCACTCCGCTTGTTATGGGATGATTTCATATTGGACGGCGTACCTGAAGGCGAATTTCCCAGTGGAATTCCTTTCTGCACTGCTGTCTAACGAGATTAATAACACCGATAAAATTGGGGTCTTTGTCTCCGAATGTTACCGAATGGGGATCGAGATTTTACCGCCGGACCTGAACAAATCACAGAAGCGTTTTTCTCCTGAGAGAATGAAAAATGGGGAGGCCGCAATTCGATACGGTCTCGCCGCGATTAAAAATGTAGGGGAAGCGGCCATGGAAATGTTGATCCAAGACCGAACAGAAAATGGAGAGTACGAATCTCTGGACGACATGGCCAACCGCCTCGACGGAAAGGTGATCAATCGCCGAATTCTCGAAAACTTAGTTAAGGCCGGAGCGTTGGACTGGACGAGGGAAACTCGAGCAGGAATGACTCTCCGCCTCGAAAACGTTCTCTCCGCCGCGAATGCGATCCAAAAAGATCGAGCCAGTGGACAAGGCGCGCTCTTTGGGATTGAGGAGGTTTCTTCCGCGCCTTCGATGACCGAAGGCCATATCGAGCAAATTGATGAATGGTCTAAGGAAGACCGATTAATTCATGAGAAAGAGCTCTTAGGCTTCTACGTCACCGGCCACCCATTGGATAAATTCCGCGGCGTGATCGACGGAGAAGGGTACACTGGTTTTGGGATGATTCCAGAGCTTGATACCTCTGATAAGCGCAAGAAATATAAATTTGGCGGCATGGTTTCCCATGTGGAGCATAAGATGACAAAAGCAGGGAAACCGTTTGGGGTACTGCACCTAGAGGATTTCACGGGAGATACTGAGGTTCTTCTATGGGCTGAGACGTACATGCCTGCTCGGGAAGCTGGGCTGTTAGAGCCAGGGACGGTGATTCGCTTTAAATCCGGAGTTCAAGTGGACGACCGTACGGAAGAGGTTCGCCTCTCCTATTGCTCGGAGGTTAAGGAGGTCAAGACGACGAGTAAGAAGCTGAAAGGATTAGAAATTACCTTGTCAGTGCTTCGACACGGACAGCAGGATCTCGATTTGATTAAAAGCGTACTCCAACGCCACCCAGGAACGAGCGAAGTGTTCTTCCGCTTTGTAGGCTCCAAGGGGCGTTCGGCACTGATGACTGCGGGGCAAAGTTACCAAGTCCGCAATTCGCCTAAGCTCAAAGCTGAGCTGGCGAGATGGATTGAAGCGGGGTAAGAGCCGCGCTGACTATTCCGCTAACTTCTTGGCTAAGGCTACCGCGAGATCTTTCATCGCGAGGTAGTCTTCGATATCAATGATCGAGTTATGGGTGTGAATGTAGCGCGCTGGCACTCCTATCACGATGCAAGGGACGCCCGTCTGTGAAAGATGAAAGCGCCCGGCATCAGTTCCGCCAGAGGTTCGTACTGCGAGTTGGAAGGGGATGTTGCTTTCCGTTCCTGCCTCGATGGCGGCTTCGACGAGTTTTGGCGACATGATGGCGGTCGGGTCATGCATACGAATTTGAACCCCGTTACCGACAATTCCTTGACTGGTATCGAGCCCAAAGCCTGGGGTATCATCGGCAGGTGTGCCTTCTAGCACAATCGCATAATCAGGCTTTAGAACGTTAGCGAGGGTAGCCGCGCCACGGGTGCCCACTTCTTCCTGTACCGTTGCTCCGAGGGTGAGCTTGATTCCTTCCACTCCATTAGGGAGCTCTGCAGCGACATCGTTTAGGCAAGCGCAGCCCACGCGGTTATCAAAGGCCTTGGCGACGTATTTACCAGGAACAGATAGGGGTGCAAAGTGAGTGGCAGGGGCGATGTAGTCCCCGAGCATGATGCCCATTTCTAAGACTTCACGGCGGGAGGAAGCACCCACATCGATAAACATGGATTCGATATCCATAACCGTTCCGCGTTGTGAAGCGGGGAGGAAGTGTACGGGCTTGCATCCGATTACTCCTGTGATTTTTTCGGCAGAGCGGGTCTTAATAACAACTTGTTGCGCTAATAAGGTATGTCCCCACCATCCACCGACGGCCACAAATTTAATAAACCCATTGGCAGTGATTGATTGGACGCGGAATCCGACCTCGTCCATATGGGCGGTGATTAGAACATGAGGGCCAGTACCTTTGCTGTACGCAACTGATCCAAGCTTGTCCTCAGAGAACTCTCCCCAATTCGCTAAACTCTCACTTAAGAGGTCAGAAACCTCGGATTCTCCACCCGAAGGAGCGTGGGCATTAGTGAATTTTTCTAAGTTTTGCGCAAATTTGGTGTGATCTCTGTTTTCCATGATTTATATTTTATATTAGGCAAAACCCTTATAAACACAATAAATATTAAAAGAATTCGAGGATTTTATAAATTTTTATTAAACTTTTATAAAATAATTTAAAATTTTTATTTACACATGTTAACTAATGCCGTAGAACCTTGATCAAGTTAAGCAAATGTCCAACAAGAATTACAGAATCAATGCCAAAATGAGAAGAGGGAAGAAGGCTCCTTCTGCTCAGGTGGTTACTCTGCAAGGGTCTCTAATTAAAGAGGCTCGTAAGTTCGCGTTGTTGGTTCTTTGCTGTGCGATTCCTGGATACCTTTACATCCTATCACTCCCAGAAGCACAGAAACTCGATAATCTTCGTGAAAGCCTAGTAAGCGCGGAAGTGAGTAAGAAAGTTTCTGAGCAGAAGAACGATCGAATCATGCGTGAAATCAGCGCGTTCAAGTCGAATCCGGAGTACTTAGAAATTATCGCTCGTGACCATCTTGACCTTTGCAAGCAAGGTGAGACGATCGTACGGATTCTTCGATAATTTCGGAGACCTCGACAGGGTTCTTAAATTTTTAGACCCTTTACCAAGTTACAGTTTGGCAATTCGTTGGGGATAAGAGTGACCTCTACAACATCAAATCGATATTGAGGTTTGGGTGTGAGCATTTTTAGGTACTGGTCGGCGCCTTTTTTGAGATAACGGAGCTTTTTAGCATCGACTGCGGTCAGTGGGCGGTAAAGTGGTTGCACGCGCGTTTTGACTTCGACGAAGACGAGGGTTTGCTGGTCTCGGCAAATGAGGTCGATTTCACCTCCTCGCTCGGGGCTAAAGTTGCGGTAGATCACCTTATACTTTGATTGTTTAAGGTATTCGTTAGCGAGGTCTTCACCGATCGCCCCAACTTCGAGGTGGGGGAATTCGTGATTCTCAGGCCAGGGAGTACTTAACTTCCACCTAGCCTTGGTGCGCTTCCGCAGCGTTTTGAACAGGTCGGAAGGATAAGCGGTGCTCAGGACATGGGCCATGCGCTTGCAGTGCTTCGAGATGAATTTTCGTACCATATCCTTTGTGTCGTTGGAATTCATACTGGGGGTAACGCTTGGCGAGATCGATCATTAAATGGTCACGCGCGACTTTGGCGAGGATACTAGCCGCCGCAATTGAGTAGCTTTTGGAGTCACCCTTTACTAACCCGTTGCTGGGAAAAGGGAACTCTTTGACTGGTAATCCATCGATTAAGCAGAAGTCAGGAGCTTGTTTCAGCGCCTGCGCTGCCCGTCGCATGGCGAGGTGAGTGGCCTGAAGAATGTTGATTTCGTCAATCTCCTTAGCGGTCGCTTGCTCAATAGCAGTGTAGAGCTTAGGGTCGTCGGCAATGAGAATAAAGAGTTCCTCGCGGCGTTTTTCGCTGAGCTTTTTAGAATCATCTAGGAGGGGCAACCACTCTGGGCTGTAGTTTGCGGGAAAGATGACCGCAGCGGCAAAAACTGGCCCCGCTAGAGGCCCGCGCCCGGCCTCGTCAATTCCGGCGATAGAAGAATATTTCGCACGGACTCCTTCTTCTGGTGCAAAGCTAGGCATGTGAGTTGATATCGAGCGTTCTAGAGGTCTAAAATCGCCCCATAGAAGCTAGGGTTTGTAGATCTCGATGTAGCTGTCTTTGTAAATCGCAGCGGACTTGGAGGCGCTAAGGATATAATTTAAGAGGGCTTCAGAAGATACGTTTTGTAATTTTAGGTTTAGAACGGCTTTTTTGAGCGCGCTGCTTTTATCATTAATTACAATATTAGGAGGTCCCGCTTCTCCGTTGGCAAGGTCTACTAAAAGACGGTAATCTTCAATAGCATCATTGAAGGGGAGTTCGAAAAATTCGACTTTAGGAATGTTGAAGCCTGTAATCGTTTTGATTGAAGCCGTTTTAACGAGAGTTAATTTAGCAGTTCTAACGCTTTCGAGAGCATAGAGCGCCTCAACGTTTGTGGGGGAAGCTTTGACAACCGCCTTGAGGTACTTCTCGGCCTTTTCATAGTCGCCTTCCTTGTGTGCTTTGAGGCCAGTTTGGTAAGCTAGCTCAAGTTTCTGCACGCGAGTCAACTTTGCCTCTTGCGCAAAGGCTCCGCTGCACAAGACTGATAAAATTAGAATGAGTGGTTTCATAGGGTTATTATAATATACAGCGACAAGCGGTGTAAATAATTTTTACTTTTCCGTAAATTAATACTCTTCGACGGGTGACTGGGTTGGGCTGGAGTCGTCCTTGGTGTCGCCTAAGACTTCGTTGCGCATTTCTTCGATTTGCTCCTGATTTTTAGTCCATTCTTCGGAAGAAAACTTGAGGGGGCTAGGGATGTGTTTTTTCTGCTTATGGATACGGGCGAGCGCTTCATCGATAATATGAGGTGCTACGTCCTTAAGCGCATCGTGAGCGACTTGGGCGGAATCCGTTTGGTGGCAGATGAGCGCCATGTCATTTCCGGCCTCGATGGCGAGTTTTACATCATTTCCGCGCCCGTAGTTATTAACGATCGCTCCCATGTCCAAGTCGTCAGTGACCGCTACGCCATCAAACCCAATAATGTCACGGAGGACGCCATTAATGAGCTTTGGTGAGAGCGTGGCAGGAAGGTCTGGATCGATTTGCGTGAAGGTGACGTGTGCTGTCATGATCGCATTCATCTCAGGCAGGAGGGTCATGTAGGGAATGAGATCTTCCTTTTGGAGGTCGCTGAGAGAGATGTCGACCATTGGGAGGTCGTGGTGTGGATCGGATTTGGCGTGCCCACAGGAAGGGAAATGCTTTCCACAGGTGAGGAGCTTATTAAAGCGCATGCGGCGGTTGGTGAGTCCTGCATTGTTGAGAACCTGTTCAGCGTTTGTTCCGTAACAACGGCCACGGAGGGCGTTTTGGGCGCCAGAGTCCTTATGGTGATCAATATCTAAGACGGGGCCAAAGTTCATATTAATCCCCAGTAGTTGGAGGTGACGGGCGATGTCATCGGCGACGAAGCCCATTTGTTTTGGGGTCGCGAGTTCCGTCATTTGTTCAGCAGAAGGCGGGGTGGCGCCGATTGCAGAAGTCCGCCAGACTCGTCCACCTTCGTTATCAATCGCGATGAAAGGGCTATCGTAAGTGAGTTCGCGGAGGTCGTCGGTGAGCTTACGGACCTGCTCTGGGGATTCGATATTACGGGTGAAGAGAATAAAGCCCCCAGGTTTGATTTTTTTAAAGAGAGCGGCCTCCTCAGAGGTGAGTTCGGTTCCGTTAATCCCGAGAAAAAGAAGTTGTCCTAACATGCGATATAAAAATAAAAGTTAGATTAACATTTGACGGTTTTCCTGTGGATGGGAAGTTTAATTGATGAAAAGACCTATAAAATTACTAGTATTGAGTTTAATTGCCACCTTTGGAACTTCTGCAGCTTGGGCTCATTGCCAAGTGCCTTGTGGAATTTACGATGATAGCGCTCGCGTCACCGCGATGCTGGAAGATGCCGCGACCGTATCTAAAGCAGTAGCAGAGATCGAGACTCTGGCTGGGAAATCGGATGCACAGTCTCTTAATCAGATCACGCGTTGGGTGACGAATAAGGAAGCTCACGCGCAAAAGGTGATCGAAACAATCTCAAACTACTTTCTGACGCAGCGCGTGAAATCTAGCCAAGAGGATTACGCGGAGCGGTTACAGAAGCATCACGCGGTGATCGTAGCAGCGATGAAAGCAAAACAGAATGCGAATAAGGAATCAGCTGAAGCTCTCAGCCAATCAATTTCTGCTTTAGCGGCGTACTACCCAGCGGCCAAAGCTGAGTAAGAATCGTTCGATTATTTTCTATGTAAAAGCACGAGTTCAGCTCGTGCTTTTTTTGTGCCGATATAGCAGGTTCTACTGCGCCGCAGGGAGCGGGTTCAGATCCCAAATCATTGGGATAACTAGCGAGGCGACAATCCACAGAATGAGTGCTAAGGGGAAGCCCACCTTGAAGAAGTCGGAGAATTTATAGCCACCACCACCGTAGACGAGGGTGTTGGTCTGGTAGCCAATGGGGGTAGAGAAGCTAGCAGAAGAGCCAAACATCACGGCCACCACAAATGCGCGTGGGTCGATCCCCAGTTGGAGGCCGACTGATATACTAATAGGCGTGAGCAGAGCCGCTACCGCTTGGTTGCTGATCAATTCCGTAAGAATCGCCGCGAGGAGGTAGAATGCCGCTACTAGGAGAACGGGGCTATAGTCACCCATGGCCGCAACCATTGCCGTTGCGCCTTCGGCGGCTAAGTTGGTTTTCTCTAGTCCTAGCCCGAGCCCGAGCATGCCCATAATCATGAAGATGACTTTCCATTCGATCGCCTCGAACGCTTCCTTCGGATCAAGACACTGAGTGACTAAGCAGAACAGCGCGGCGCCAAAAGCCATGCCAAAGACTGGTAATGCAGGAATGAGTCCGAACCCACCGAGCGCACCGAGGAGGACAAATCCTCCCATAGCGGCGAGGGCGTACTTGGCTTTCTCTGGACGGGTGTTTTCGGTCTTTGGCTCCGAGAGACTGACGAAGTTATTGGAGGAAAAGAGGCGTTGCATTCGGTGGGGGGCCCCTTGCACAAGGAGGGTGTCACCGAAGGCGAGTTTTACTTCGCCGATTTTTTTGGTGATATTTTTCCCTTGGCGGTGAAGAGCGACTACAATCACACCGTAACGATTCCTAAAGCGCGTTTCCTTAAGGCTTTTCCCGATGAAGGAGGAGTTCGGTCCGATGATGCCTTCCATGATCGTGGTCGCTTCGGTCCGAACTTCTTCTAGTCCGATATCCTTCTCGCTAGAGAATTGAATTCCGTCAGTTTTCCCGACTTTCATGAGGGCGTTCAGGTCGCCTTTGACAACGATTTCGTCACCTTCCTGCAGGACCATCTTATCTGTCGCACCCATGATCTTGGCTTCATCACGGAAGACTTCTACGACACGCGCAGTTCGGATTTTACCCAAGCTGTCACGGACGGTTTTGCCAATCATGCTTGATTCAGCGGTCACAATCGCGTGGGTCATAAATTGACGAGTGGTACTAGAGTCCACCAATGCGGCGAGAGTGATTCGATCGGGGAGTAGTTTACGGCCAACAGTTGCGAGGTAAATACTGGTGATGATGACAAAGATCAGTCCTAGTGGGGCGATCTCGAAAAGATTAAATGGAGCGAGGCCCTTGGATTCGGCGATTCCTGCTGAGATGAGGTTAGTAGAGGTTCCTACGATAGTGACCGTTCCTCCTACAATAGCGGCGTAGGAAAGAGGGATGAGGAAGCGGGTCGCCTTCCAATCCTTTTTTCGACAGATCGCAATCACGATTGGCATGAAGACCACCACTACAGGAGTGTTGCTCATAAAGGCGGAGAGCGTGGCAGCGATGATGATGAGGCTCCAGAGCATCATCGTTTCCGAGGTGGCGGCTTTACGCTCAAAGATGTCGCCCATTTTCTCGATGATCCCCGTCTTTTCTAGGGCGGCACTGACGATAAACATACAGGCGATAGTCAGCGGAGCAGGATGGGAAAAGACATTCAGTGCCAGGAATTGCGCTTCCTCGGGTGAGGTGATCTTAAGAGGGAGGATTCCGCCACTGATACAGGCGAACAAGGCGCACATCGCGGTGATCTCGGGAGAAAGCCATTCCTTGACCAAGGTCACGAACACGACAATCACGAGGATTATCATAAACCATTGCTCAAAAGTGAAATTCATCATATTAGTAAAAATTGTTGAACCTCTAGTAACGCAAGGCCAGCGAGTGTCTGTAAATAAAAAAAGCCCTCCAGTAGCACATTAGAGCTAACGAAAGGCAAAAAAAAGCCCATCTGAAATCAGATGGGGCTCTATCAGAATGTGAATCGTCGGAGGATTTAGCCTAGACGGAAGGTGATTCGTGCCTTGGTGGTGTCATAAGGTGACATCTCCATTTTGACTCGATCGCCAATCACGAGACGGATGAAACGCTTACGCATTTTACCAGAAATGTGAGCTAGTACTTCGTGATCACTGTCCAGCTTAACCTTGAACATGGTGCCCGCTAGGACTGCAGAGATCGTGCCTTCAAGGACTACTGCCTTGTCATTAGCTTCTGGCTCTTCAAATCTTCTGCGACGGCCTCGGCTCTTTTTGCCGCCTCTTCTTTTCGAGTTGTTTGGGTTCTTTGCGATAAGTCTAAAAGTGGGTTATTGGTGTGTATGTGTAATGACTTAGGCACTAAAGACAACTCCAAATGTTAAAAATCGTGTAGTTTGCAGAAAAAGGCATTGACACTAAACAAAAAAAAGCATTACGTTTCCGCCCCTTACATGCTTCTGGAGAAGAGTGTGAGGCAGTCCACCCTTTACAGAACATTAATGAAAACATTCTCAGCAAAACCATCTGACGTTACACGTAAGTGGTATGTTATCGACGCAGCCGACAAAGTTGTTGGTCAAGTAGCCGTAGAAGCAGCAAACCTTCTTCGCGGTAAGCACAAGCCAATTTTCACACCACACGTCGATACTGGCGATCATGTTGTTATCATCAATGCAGAGAAAGCTGTATTCACTGGTAATAAAGAATGGCAAAAAATTTACACCAGTTACTCTGGTTACGTAGGTGGTCTCAAGGTAGAAACGCCTCGTAAGATCCGCGCTCGTCGTCCAGCTCTTATTCTTGAGAGAGCGGTTAAAGGAATGATCCCTAAAAACCGTCTCGGTAGCGCTATCGTATCTAAGCTCCGCGTTTACGCTGGTGAAGAACATCCTCACGACGCACAACAACCTGAAGTTTACGAAGTTAAGTAATCTCTAACAATTTCCTTACTATGGCTGAAACAACAAAATCATACGCTGCTACCGGCAGACGCCGCACCTCAGTTGCTCGCGTCGTTATTACCGAAGGTACTGGCAAAGTAGAAGTTAATGGTCTTCCTTTCGAGGAGTACCTCCCAACGATCCCTCTTCAGAATGAGCTTCTTGCTCCATTCCAAACCGCAAAACTTGTTAACAAGTTTGACGTAAAAGTTATCGCTAAGGGTGGCGGTATCAAAGGTCAAGCCGGTGCGATCAAGCTTGGTGTTGCTCGTTCTCTCATCCTCTTTGATGCTGAGCTTCGTGGAGAACTCAAGGAAGCAGGACTTCTTCGTCGTGACCCTCGTATGAAAGAGCGTAAGAAAGCTGGTCAACCAGGTGCTCGTAAAGCATTCCAGTTCTCCAAGCGTTAATTCTGCTGCAGAACAGTTTTTCAAAAAACCGCACGGCTCAGGCTGTGCGGTTTTTTGTTGTTAAGGGGCAGGGGGATTTACGTGCGTAAGGGGAACGCGTTTTCCCTTAATCGCTGTTAATTGAAGAGGGGAGTTACTTCTTCTTATTCGCTAGGAGGGCAAGGAGCACACCAGCGAGGATGAGGGCGCTTGAGATGCCGAGACGAGCCGTAAAGACCTCGTTGAGGAATATGATACCTGCGAGAGAAGTGAGTGGTGGAGTGAGGATTTGTAGGATAGAGGCTTGGCTCGTGCTGAGCTTGGGTAGGGTGGAGTACCACAGGATGTAACCAAGGCCAGAGGTAATCCCTCCCGACAGCGCGCCTAGGATTAAACCCGTGCTCGTGATTTCGATCTGACTCAGTGTGACGAGGCTGGCAATGAGGGCCAGTGGGGCGGCTCTCAGAAAGTTCCCAAAGGTGGTTGTCATGGGATTGGTGGCTGTTTTTCCTGCTAGGGTATACAGCGCCCAAGCCAGACCAGAAGCGGCCATGAGGAGAGCTCCTGTTGGGTTTGGTGCGGTAACTCCAGGGAGGAGCAGGTAGGTGAGCCCAATAATGGCAATGCCGAGACCAGAGTATTGT
>JALZUI010000005.1 GCA_023301545.1 Akkermansiaceae bacterium | reverse complement strand
AGCCGAGAAATGGCAGCGGATTGCGATGGAAGCTGCCAAACAGTGTAAGCAGGCTTGGATGCCTGAGGTGCGTGAACCAATTAAGTTCTCGGAGGTTTCTGATTGGGGGCTTGGGCTTAAGCTGGTGGCTTCGCTCCGCGATAATGCACAGGATATGAAAACTGCTCTCAGTGAGCTGAATCAGCCTCAGGAGGTCTCGTTATTAGTTGGGCCTGAGGGGGACTTTGCCCCCTTAGAGCTCGATCGTGCCGAGTCTGAAGGGTTTATACCGATCTCGATGGGAGAGTTAGTTTTACGGGTAGAGACCGCTACGCTTTACGGACTCTCCGCACTGAGGTTTCACTACGGAAATTCTTAGTCCCCGGAAACCGCATAAATTTCTTCATACGGCTGGATGACGACAAAGCCTTCACCTTTAAACTCCATCTGAATGCTATCGCCGCTGCCTCGTCCGATGAAGGTTTTGAGAGAGACGTCTTTCTTAAAGGTAGGTTCTAGATTTCCCGACCAAGCAACGGTGGCATTAGGGTCGGTAGTAATTGGTCGATCTGGGGTAACTAGGAGGGTTACTGGTTCGTAGTGGGTGGTTAGAGCGATGAGCCCTGATCCCTCTAGACGAATATTGAAGAGGCCTCCTTGCAGCATGGCGGCGATTTTTTTCATCATTTTAATGCTATACTTTACGTCCTTATGGAAGGCTAAGAGGTCATTGGCATTGACGATGATAGATTCATTGTTGAGATCTAAGATGGTGACTTTTTTTCCTGCGTCGGCAAGATAGACTACTCCTTGACCTTCTGCCTTAGTTAAGCTCGCGCCTTCACCACTCACGGCTTTTTTCAATAGGTTACCGACACCTTGGGCGAGAGCTCCTTCACGAGTGAATTTTACATTGCCGTGGTAACCAACCATAGCACCCTTTTTCATCCAGACGGATCCGTCGAGGTTAACCTCAAGCATTCGAGGGGTTTCTAATTCAAATAAGCCTTCGTTTCGGTCTTTATTCTTAGTGCGTTCTAAAAAACTGGCAATGGAATGGTCACTCATAATGGATAGTAAAACAATTTCGAGAAGAGAGAACAATGAATAAATTATCTAATAAAAAACCCTGAGCTAGTAAGCTCAGGGTTTGGTAAGGTTGGATGGTTAATCTTTACTCGGGCTTAGTCAGAGCTGCGAAGAAAGGTAGGAACATCTAAATCCTCTCCATCATAAATGTTAGGAGATTCTCCTTCGAAACGTCCTTTCGGCTTTTCTTCTCCAAAGAAGTCGCCCTGTCCACTATCCCCAAATAAATCATCCTTTAGGTCGGGCTTGGCCTTTTCTGCCTTAGGTTCTTCTGCTACCAGTTCCGTTGGTTCCACGGGATCAACGTTTTCTGGTTCTTCGGTCACTACCGAGGAAGCTTCCTCAGTAGTGTCGGCAGATTTCCCAGGGCCTGCAAAGAGGTGGGCGAAGCGGCGTCGGATAGGGGAGCTCTCTTTATCAGAGTCTTCCTCTTCTAACTCACTATCAACTTCATGCGTTTCTGGGTCGGTGGAGTGATCAGAGGTGACGGGCTCTTCCGCTTCAGGGCCGACAGGGAAATCTTCGGTGGTAATTTCCTCAGCAGGTTCGGGCTCAGCGATTTCAGCTTCTACCGTTTCAAGGTCGGCTACTTCATCAGCCGGTTCTTCCGCGATAAGCTCTTCTGGGGTTTCAGTTGAGTCCGTCTCAGTCTGAGTAGTATCTTCACCGAGTGTTGAAGGTTCAGGCTCCTCGAGGTCTGCCACTGGTTCGACTTTTTCATCTACGATAGTTATTTCCGTATCAAGGTCGGATTCAACTTCCTCAGTGGTGAGTTCTGTGAGGTCGTCATTGTCACTAGTAGGTTCTTCTTCATTGGTCAGCTCGTCTTCCTCATCGGTAATGACGGACTCCTCCTCAGGAGCGCCACTTTTACTGGTGAGGAGAGCATTAATCTTTCCCGAGAGTGCACCTGCGTCAGCAGACCCTCCGTCAGAGATTTCAGCAAGGTCTTCGATTGAGTTTTCGGAGGCTTCACTTTCATCCTCTATGATTACACGCTCTTCAGGCAGGGAACTAATGATGGTGGCGGTGAATTCCTCTCCCATCGATTCATCAATGCTGATGCCGAAGAAAATCTCTACATCAGCTCCGAGATTTTTCATGACTCCTTCCATGAATTTCTGTGTTTCATCCATTGTAGTAGATGGGCCACCACAGATGTGGACGATTACTTTTTCGGACGTGTTGAGGAGCTTCCCTTTGTCTATCAAGGGGCTAGCTAAGGCTTGTTTGAGAGACTTTTCTACACGGGTTTTTCCTTTCGCTGAACCTGCGCCGAAGAGGCAACGGGAACGCTTGGCGCTGAGGGTCGAGACGAGATCATCAAGCCCAATGTGGACGATTCCCGGGTAGAGGGCGATACGGGAAATAGAGGTGATGCTGCGGGAGATGAGATCATTAGAGGCCTCGAAGGCGTCGTGTACACTTTGGGAGGAGGAGACTAACTCTGCCATTCGACCATTGTCGAAGGTAACTAGTGCGCTCGCGATGGCGGCGAGCTCATTTAGTGATGTTTCGGCTTGGTCACGTCTTCTTTTTCCTTCGAACGAGAACGGCATGGTGGCAAAGACGACTACAAAAGCGTCCTCTTCGCGTGCAATGCGAGTTATTAGTGGAGAGGCACCAGAGCCTGTTCCTCCACCTAGTCCGACACAGAGAAAGACGATTCGCTTACCTTTGACGGCGCTGCGGATTTCGTCCTCAGTTTCCTGTGCTGCACGGAGTCCTAGTTGTGGGTCTCCACCACAGGCGAGGCCCCGGCGAAGCTTAGCTCCGAGTTGAATTTTTTTAGAAATAGAGGAGGTCTCAAGCGCTCGTGCATCGGCATTGATTATGAGCGTGTCAGCGCCTTTGAGGCCGCTTTTCTTTACGCTATTGGCGATGTTGGTTCCTGCACCGCCAAGTCCGACGATGAGAATTTGATTCGCTGAGACGGAATCTTGGTTGCTGTTTTGATATTGCATCATGACATTAAGTTTTTAGGGGTGTTATCCAAAGAGTTTTGAGAGGAAGCCAATAGGACCCGGTTTAGAATCGTCCTCTTGGTCGATAATTTGGGCGTAGTAGATTAGGCCTAAGACGGTTGAAAGTTGCGGATTTTCACCATAGGGGAGGTCTTCTATGGCGGAAGTGTCAGGAGCGTGTACTTCGTAAGGGAAGATTTCTTGTACAACCTTCTCTATTCCATGGGTCATGCTAACTCCTCCTGTCAGGTAGATCCCTGATTCGACATGTTCCAGCGCTCCTTCTGGGAGTTTTTTCTGGAGGAGGATGAGAGTTTCTCGGATGCGAGAGGCGATGACGAGGTTAAGTGTCTTACGATCAACATCAGGGATGTCTAGTCCGAGTTCATTTTCGATAGAAATCATCCCTTCTAGGCTTTCAGGGCTACCCGAAACATTCCCTTGAGACTTCTTAATCTCTTCGGCCGTTGACATGGGGATTTTAGTAACCAAGTGGATATCATTGGTAATATGATCTCCACCAATAGGGATTGCTCCCGAGGCGAAAATGGAGCCGTTGGCATATAAAATATAGTCAGTAGTTCCGCCGCCGATATCGATGACAAGTGCTCCACGTTCTTTCTGATCGCGGTTAATGACAACCTGAGCGGAAGCGATGGGGGCGAAAACGATGTCTTCGATTTCGATCGAATTCTCTCTTACCGCTCGCATAGTGTTTTGAAACTTAGCTTTAACACCGTGAATGAGATGGAAATCAGCCACTAAGGTTTGTCCCATCATGCCCTCTGGGCTAGAGGCGCGATAGACTTCGTCATCAAGGCGGTACTGCCTTAGTAAGGTATGAGCGTAGGCGTTTTCGCTTGGGATCGCTGTGTCGCTAGCGAGGTCTTCGACTTCTTCTACATGACGGTTGGTGACGACTGTTTCAGCAGAGGGGAAATCGAGAGTTCCTGAATTGTTGAGGCCACGGAGGTGGCTACCGCTTACGGCGAGGAAAACACTTCCGACATTAATTCGGCTGATATCCTCGGCTTCTAATACACTTGATTTGATACAGGAGCGTACGAGGTTGAGGTCTACCACTTCGCCTTTACGCACGCCCACTGTTTTGGACTGCCCAATTCCTAGGATTTTGATTGAGAGGTCAGGTTTGATCTCTGCTACGACGACGCGGGTGTTCGACGTTCCTATTTCTAATCCTACATGAAATTTTGATTTTGCCATTGTTCTAACTATCCTTGGTTGAGAATTTTCCTCATATCGGAATCCACATTTGTTTTCTTCTGGGGGATCACCTTCGGAGCACTCGGTAATGGCTCATTGGATTCGTCGAAGGTGACGGGAATGTTTTCAAAAGGCAGTAGGTTAACGCTTTTGATGCGTTTACCTTGTTCATAAGCGTGGCTTTGAATGGAGTTATAGTCCTGAATTTGGCGCTCATGCTCATAGTAACCAAATAGTAAAGATGCCCCGGTGTCGGTGACGGTAGTAATACTGTGGAGGTCCTTGACCTTGACTACGAGTAGTCGTTCTCCGTAGAGCTCCTGCTTTGCCCATTCTTGGGTCAGAGCCAGTGCACGTTCCATTCCGATTCCGCCGAGCATTTTGGTCTCTAGGTCAAAGGGTAAGTCTGCGCTGTATTGCGTTTGCAGCTGAGGCAGCCTATTTGTTAGAGAGGGGTTCGGGAAGCTAGGCTTGAAGCAAAGACCACCAGGATCAATGAGGTAAACTGCGTCTTGGTGGAGCAACTGAGCGACAGGCTCGCGTTCGACTATATCAATTTTAATCGTACCCGGGAATTCCCGGACAAGCGTGGCCTCTAGGACTTCGGGGTAGGTCTCTAGTCTTTTTTCGATTTCATCTAGGCTATGGGCAAAGATGCTATCGTTGACTTTAAGTCCCGAGATTTGAGGTAGATTCTGGTAGCTAAAGAAGGATTCCGTATCAGGAGTGGGGGAGATAACAATCGCATCTAACTGGAACCGGTCTCCATCCATGACGAGCTTCCGCGCAGAGAAAAATACTCCCCAGCAGAGGAAGAGCAAGAGGCACGTTACCGCAGTGTAGATGATAAAGTGCTTCGTCTTCTGTAAAAAGGTGATGAAGACAATGCGCGGAGAGACCACATTAGCTGATAGGGCGTGCTTCTTCCCTCGCTTTAATGCGTGACGTCTTGCCTTTTGTGATCTTCTTGCCATCGTTTTTATCAGTGCTTCATGCTCTCAAACCTAAGGAGAGCTCTCCAATTTTCACACAGAGCTCAGCAAAGCTGTATCCAGCGGCATTTCCTGCTTTAGGTAAGAGGCTGGTTTCCGTCATTCCAGGGATCGTATTAATTTCTAGAACGTAAGGCTCACCTGCCGCGTTTAGTAAAATATCTACCCGCGCGTAAATTTCCGTATCGAGGGCATCGTAAGCAGCCTTAGCAGCTTCTTGCACGCGCGCTGTGGTGGCGGCATCGAGTTCTGCGGGGCAATGGTATTGCGTTGTTACCGTTGGATCGTCAGGTTCTGCCAACCATGAGTACTTCGATGAAATGTCATAGAAATCACCACTAGGGTCAATGTGGACAACGGGTAGGACTTCGTCCCCTACGATTGCCACGGTCAGTTCTTTTCCTGCTACGAATTGCTCGACCAGAACGTCTTCACTGTACTTGGATACGTCAGCGAAAGCGACAATGGCTTCTTCCTCTGTATTACAGACGTGTACTCCTACGCTCGAGCCTTCGCGGGGTGGCTTTACTACGTACGGGAGTTCAAATTCTACGGCTGTATGCCCTTCTTTGGTGAGTAGGGTTTGGGATTTTGGAGTGGGAGCTCCAGCGTTAAGGAATTCTTGTTTAGAGAGTACCTTATCGAATCCTACGCGTGAGCTTTCGACACCTGTTCCGGTGTATGGAATGCCTTTTTCCTCTAGGTAAGCTTGGAGTCCACCGTCTTCTCCGTAAGTGCCGTGAATGACGTTAAATGCTAGGGCTAGTCCCTCTGGTAGCTCGGGGTCGCGTTCGGTTACGTCCACTTCGATAGCGTTGTAGCCAGCTTCTTTGAGGGCTTTAAGTACGGCTCGGCCTGACGCTAGTGATACTTCTCGCTCAGACCCCGGGCCGCCCATTAATACGCCAACGAGAGCGTCTTTTGTTAATTCCTTAGTAGCTAACATGGGGGGAATTTACCAAAAAACAGTCGATGGTAAAGCGAATTACTTAAGGAATCTTAGGTATTTT
>JALZUI010000004.1 GCA_023301545.1 Akkermansiaceae bacterium | reverse complement strand
ACCCTTTTGATCCTTTTTGCAAAGAAAAAAACTCTTTTTTAACAGTGAGAGTTTAAGGCGTAATAACACCGTTCCAGCTAAATAAAAAAAGACCTCCACTAGGGAGGTCTTTTTAAAGCTAAATGTATGTTATTGCTTATTCGTGAAGTAACGCAGGGTCACAGGAACAAATGGGATTCCTATCACCTGCAACGTTATCTATACGACTAACAAATGGCCAACGCTTATTGAATTTAAGCTCGGGCAGAGGGAAGGCTGCGTATTCGCGTGAATATGCTCGGTTCCATTCCTCTCCCAGTAAATCTTGTGAGGGGTGCGGAGCTAGCTTGAGCGGGCTTTGTTCGTACTCGATTTCTCCGCTTTCGATCTGCGCGATTTCTTTACGGATAGCGATGAGACTGTCTACGAAGCGGTCGAGCTCTTCCTTACTCTCAGACTCTGTAGGCTCAATCATGAGCGTATTAGCGATTGGCCAGGAGAGGGTTGGAGCATGGAAGCCATAATCAATAAGGCGCTTAGCAATGTCTTCGGCGCTAACTTTAGTACGCTCTTGGATGTCACGAACATCAATAATACATTCATGCGCAACGCGTCCTTGAGCTCCTTTGTAAACAACAGGGAAGTGCTCTTCTAGGCGGTTAGCGAGGTAGTTAGCAGAGAGAATAGCGTAGCGAGTGGCTTGCTTTAATCCATCGGCTGCCATCATCGCAATATACATCCACGAAATGGCGTTAATACTGCCATTACCGAAGGGCGCGGAGGAGATCGCTACGCTCTCGTCTTCCTCTGGATTACTTGGGAGGTATGGCGCGAGGTGGGCTGCCACGGGGATTGGGCCTGAACCTGGTCCGCCTCCACCGTGAGGAATACAAAAGGTTTTGTGAAGGTTGATGTGGCACACGTCAGCACCAATGATTCCTGGCGAAGTGAGGCAGAGCTGGGCGTTAAGGTTTGCTCCATCGAGATACACTTGACCGCCTGCATCGTGTACAAGTTGGCAAATTTCTTGGATCCCTTCCTCGAATACTCCGTGGGTGGAAGGGTAGGTAACCATGAGCGCACCTAGGGTTTCGCGATTTTCTTCGATCTTCGTCTTGAGGTCGTCGTAGCTAATATTACCATCAAGGTCACATTTCACGGGGACGACTCTGAACCCAGCCATAACGGCACTAGCAGGATTGGTTCCGTGGGCTGAAGTAGGGATGATACAAGCGGTGCGTTCTACACCTCCATTATCATCGAGATATTTACGAATCGCCATGAGGCCGGCGAATTCTCCTTGAGCCCCAGAATTTGGCTGGAAGGAAACGGCGCTGAGATCGGTGAGTTGGGCTAGCCATTCTCCGAGCTCGTTCATCATGGTGTCATAACCTTGAGTCTGCTTCTTGCTAAAAGGGTGTACGTCCATGAGCTCAGGCCAAGACATCGGAGCCATTTCAGCAGCGGCATTAAGTTTCATGGTGCATGAACCGAGTGGAATCATGGCGTGGTTGAGCGCAAAGTCGCGTTGTTCTAAGCGCGACATGTACCGCATCATCTCAGTCTCGGTGTGGTACTTAGAGAAAATAGATTCGGTGAGGATGCCACTAGTGCGTTTAAATCCACTAGGGGCTTCCGCGCTAGTTCTCGTTGGTTGTGCAATACCTAGTTCACGGTGAAGGTTGTTGAGGTCGCTGACGGTGTGACCTTCTCCGAAGGAGAGAGCGATTGTTTGAGCGTCGATTTCGCGGACCTCTAATTCATTACTAGCGGGCGCAGGCATGGCGACGCGAAACCCACCAAAGTAGTTTTCGTCCAGTACTTTAATTCCAGCCTCTTGGAGAAGCTGCGCACAGTTTTGGGCGGCGCCTTGGACTGAGCGGGCAATTTCTTGTAAGCCCTCAGCTCCATGGAAAAGTGCGTAGAACGTGGCTAAAACAGCTGGGAGAACCTGAGCAGTACAAATGTTAGAAGTCGCTTTTTCACGGCGAATATGTTGCTCGCGTGTTTGGAGCGCCAGGCGGTAGGCGGGACGTCCTTCGCTATCAGCAGAAACTCCAACAACACGTCCAGGGAGTTTACGTTGGTAAGCTTTAGTGGCCGCAAAGAAGGCCGCGTGAGGACCACCACAACCGAGGGGAAGCCCGAAACGTTGAGTAGATCCGACTACGATTTCAGCTCCCATTTCACCCGGAGACTTCATGATAGAGAGGGCTAGGAGATCTGCGCAGAGGATAGGGACGACTTTCTTTTCTTTAGCGCCCGTACATAATTCTGACCAGTCCATAACCGCTCCGTAAGTGTTTGGATACGCTCCTAGAAAGGCGAAGAGGTGGTCGCAAGATTCAGGGAGTCCGTTCGTGCAATCCCAGGTTTCGACCTTGAGCCCGATGGCTTGAAGGCGCGTTTTTACAACTGAGATGACCTGCGGGTGACAGTGGGTGTCGAGTAGGAGGGTGTCGGCTTCCTTTTTACGTGAGTTTGAGTACGCCATATTCACCGCTTCGGCAGCGGCTGTCCCTTCGTCCAACAGTGAGGAGTTTGCTACATCCAGCCCCGTAAGGTTCGCAATCATGGTCTGGAAGGTCATGAGTACTTCTAAACGGCCTTGAGCGATCTCGGCTTGGTAAGGAGTGTAGGCGGTGTACCAGCCTGGGTTTTCGAGAATGTTCCGTTGGATTACTCCGGGCATGTCACAGGAGTAATAGCCTTGTCCGATAAAGGAGACGGGCTGTGGGTCATTACTGAAGTATGATTTCAGGCGCTGATGCGCTTGGCGTTCGGTCAGAGCTTGCGGAAGATCACGTAGATCTTCAGCCAGGCCCGAACGGATCGATTCGGGAATACATTCTTGCTCTAGTTGCTCCCAAGAGGAGAGACCGATGGAGGTGAGTAAGTCTTGAGCGACAGACTCCGAGTAGCCTAGGTGGCGTTTAGCAAACATAAAGAGTTCAGCAGCAGAGCCTATAAATGCTACGCTCTGCCTGATGGAAAGGGGTTAGCCAATGTGCTTAGCGTATTCCTCGTCAGAGAGGAGGGCGTCATTTGTTCCGGAAGCTTCGATTTTGGCAATCCATCCGTCCGTGAACGCAGCGGTGTTAATGAGTGCTGGTTCACCTTCGAGCGCTTCGTTAACTTCTACAACAGTTCCACTTACTGGAGCGTAGATATCAGAAGCTGACTTAACAGACTCGACAACCGCAATAACATCTCCTGCAGAGACCTCTTGGCCGACTTCAGGAAGTTCTACGTAAACAATGTCTGTAAGTTCATTCTGAGCAAAGTCAGAAATACCAAATGGACTAGGGGTAGAGCTTAAGTCGACCCATTCGTGGCTATCAAGAAAGTTGTAATTTGCAGTAGCGCTCATTGCTGAAAATTAGCGCACAATGTTTGAAAAGCAAGTCCTGTATTTGAGAACTTTAGAGTAGTTAAGAAAGGTTAATTACTCGTTGATTTCCACCTCTGGAGGGAGTGGGAAAGCAGGGTCGTGAATGGGCTGTTCGACGTCAATGGTCACTGGTTCTTCAACCTCTTCGATAATGGGAGGAAGGGTGTTTTCCCATGTGTGTAATTCTATTCCTTGACCGAGGCCGCCCAGCTCATCAATCAGCCTTTGGCACTCGGTGTGAATGAGTCCGTAATCAGGGGCGTGGTTCGGTTGCTTACGAGTTCCAGGGAAAACGAGGTAGCTAACGGAAAGGTCACTAACGGGGCGGTAGAGTGAACCGGAGCGCTGATCAATATGGCTTGCGATCCTTAGCGAAGCCTCACCCATTTTGTAGGAAGGACCAGCATCACCTACAATAGCAGGGTAGGCCTTGCCCTTGTGGAATACGATGGCGTAGTCGCCTACATTTGGGGAGTATGAGTCTTTGGCTACAATGACGGGAACGGGAAGAACAATGAACGGGTCATGTTCTGCGATTAGGAAAGAGCGTTGTTTCATTTCTCCGATAGTAGCGCGGAGTTCTTTCTTCCGCTGCTTGAGCCAAGAAGCGCGATCTGCGGTTGTCCCTGATTTACGGAGTTCGCGGTCAGCGTTTTCAATACGGGTTTCGTATCCTGCGATCATAGGGTTAGGTCGATCAGAGGTCTTCGCCCAGCTGTAGCTAGTTGTCGGTTGGTAGTAGGTTGCGGTAGTGATTTCCTCAGGCATGCTAGGCATACGGTCTCCGTCAGATCCATCAGTTACGACATCCATATCTGCTTGCACTAGTAGGGCGCGCCGCTTGGTGTCTGGGTGGCGTAGATTGAGCATCGTTTGGCAGTCGTAAAAGTTGTGTTTAGTGATGAGCTCATTGAGGTAATGGGCGTCATTAACCACTGTTTTTTTCTTTCGCTTATAAAGCTCGTGCCAATAAGGGTTAACATCTGCGTTAGCTAGCAATGTAGGTAAGGCGGCTAGGGACGTTTCTAAGTCAGGAGCGGAGGCGGTAACTTCCTCCATGCTAATCGCAGGCTTAGGTGAGTTGATCGTTAGGTTATATTCCGCTAAGTAGCTTTTCTTCGTTTTACGTTCGGCAGAGGCGAGGCCTCCTTCCGGGAAATCGACATTACTCTTAAACTCAAACCCTTTAGATATTGTACGGATCGCTGTAACTCGTTTACCTGGAGTACGGGTAGGGGAGACTTGGATGGTATCTTTTACAGGAAGAGCGCTTTGGGTATGCGTAGATTTGAGCTCTGCCGTTTCTTGCTGGGATTGAAGACTCTGGTTCACGGAGGGCTTATCATTCCTAGAGATGATGTTAGCGAGGATGAGGCCTGCGCAGAAGGCTAGGATGCCCGTGACTGCGACGAGAGTGAAAAGAGATTGCTTCATAATAATGAGAGAGAAATTAGTCGGAGTTTTCGTCTAACTTGAAGCTTTGGCGAAAGCGTAAGGCGTTAATCGCACGGACTGCGAAATTTGGTAAGAGAGAAACGGCATGACCGAGAATCGCCACTTTTCTTCCAGGATAGACTCGAGGACTATCTTTAAAGAGCGCTTGGAGCGATTCGTAAACAACATCAGTACCAGCGACGACGAGCTTACCGTGCATTTCCGATGAAAACCGTTTTTCATCACAGCGTGAGGCCACGTCTCCAAAGCCTGTTTTTACCGGTCCGGGGCAAACCGCAAGAACACGAATTCCTTGCTCACGAACTTCTGTGCGGAGAGCTTCGCTAAAGCTTGTGACGTAAGCCTTTGTGGCGGCATAGACTGCGAAGTCAGGAATCGGTACGAGGCTAGCAATCGAACTGACATTGATAATCGCTCCTACTTGATTTGTTTTCATCGATTGGATGAAGTGGTGGGAGAGATGGGTCAGAGCGGTGACATTGACATCTATCATACTCTCGTTCTTATCCCACAGGGAGGAGTCAAACTCGCCGTAGTCGCCTAGACCCGCATTGTTGATAAGGAGTGTAGGGGAAATACCACGCTTAGATAACTCCGAAAACAGTTCAAGACGCTGGGTCTTGAGAGAAAGGTCTGAGGTAATAGTGGTAACCTCGAGTTTGGGATATTTAGAGGAGAGGAGTTCTTCCAGCTCCGCTAAACGGGTCTCGCGTCGGGCAACGAGCACGAGATGATTGGATAGGGGGGCGAGTTGTAAGGCATACTCCCACCCTAGACCAGATGAAGCACCTGTGACTAAAGCACAGGCTAAGTAGTTGGCTTCTTCTGGCATCGTATTGGATTAGCCTTGTGCCGCAGCACGCTCAGCTTCGATTTTCTTAATGTCTACAATACGAAGAGGGAGACGGCTCATGAGCTCTCCATCAATTGTGATGTCAGCAAAGTAAACACCTTCTTGTTCGAACTTGAGGCCTTGGAGGTTCAGTACGATGTTACGAGAGAGGAATGAAACGCTCTCAGGAAGTTCCACAGGGAAATTCGCTTTCATTGGCATTTTTTCGTCAATCTTTTTGCCGTCTTCATCAATGATATTGATTTCCATCTTGTGCTCACCTGTGTCCTCAGGAGTTACACAGATACGGAGTGCGAGAGCACAGGTAGGGTGAATGACTGGGAACTCACGTGCAGCGAGGGTTTCGAATGTTCCGGAGATAACCATTTTACCGTTATAGTCAGCAGCGTGGTCACATAGTGTTGCGATTTGAATATCCATAATTTTTATTTAGTACGTTTGTTTGAAATGTAAAGACTTAGTCTTCATCAACGACCACCGCTTTGGCGGCGTTTTCGTTTTCCTCGGCGGTTTTAATCGCTTCGGCTTTGATTCTATCAAGAATCTTATTCTCAGGCGTCGTGCTCATGTATGATCTGAGATCTCCTGAAATAGAGTTAAGAAAGGAATTGGCGATCGGGGCGGCCTTCCCACCACCAGAGACAGATTCGCCTTTACCACCCTCGTATAGGACGGCGTATGCTAAGCGGGGATTAGAACGGGGGAAAAAGCCTGCAAACCATGCGAGTTCCTTACCTTGGACCCACTGAGCGGTACCAGTTTTACCCGTCATCGTCGTGAAGCCGACAGCTCCTTTTTTACCAGTGCCGTAACTGGCGTGGATGACTTGGTACATCCCTTTGTTTACATTGTCGATCGCTTCCTTAGAGAGATTTAGTTCGTTCCGTACTTCTGGTGAAGTAGCGAAAATGACATCCCCGTTAGGGCGTTGGATTTGTTTTAGCAAGCGGAGCTTAGGGAGGAATTTCCCGTTGCCGATGGCAGCCATTCCTTGGGCAACTTGGAGAGGAGTCGCTAGGATCGCTCCTTGACCAATCGATAAGTTAGCGGTGTCACCATCCGTCATTGGTCGCCCATAGTTGTCGATCATGTATTGGTTGTCCGGGATGTTACCTCCACTTTCGTGGAAAAGAGGTAATCCTGTTTTCGTTCCAAAGCCAACCTGTTGAGCGGTAGCGAGAAATGATTCTGCTCCAGCTTGGATTCCGACTTTATAGAACCAACAGTTGTTAGAGCGAGCAAGCGCTTTGGCAACATTGATGTGCCCATCAGGGTATTTACTGTGGTTGTGAAACTTTTTATTACCGATCGTTACATACGGAGGGCAGTTGATCGTTTGGTACGGACCGACAACTTCATTATTGAGTACTGAGGCGGCTACAATTGCTTTGAAAGTCGAGGCTGGCGGGTAAGTCGCACGGAAGGCACGCGAATACATTGGCGCGTTCTTATCGTTCTGGAGTTTCGAATAGGTTTCCTGGGATATTCTAGGAATCCATGAGTTGATGTCGTAGTTAGGGTAAGAGGCGAGAGTTAGAACCTCACCTGTTTGTACGTCTAATAGAACCAGTGCTCCTCTTCGAGCTCTGCGGGCAAGGGCAATCTCAGCCTTCTTTTGCCATTTAGCATTGAGAGTAAGAACGACGGAGTTTCCGATTTTAGGACGCTGTACAAATTCATCGACTAAGACGTTTCCTTCATTGTCGGTCAGAATGTGCTTAAGTCCATCTTGGCCACTCAGCTCTTTGTCATAGATTTGTTCTAAACCTTCCTTGCCGTAGGTTGATTCCCACATCGGCTCACCGTAGTAGATCGGTCCATCTTGGAGTTTTCCAGTGGAGCGCACATATCCAACGATATGACAGGCGGAGCGGGCCTTGGGGTAATTTCTTACATAGATAGGCTGAAAGATCAGACCCTCCATAAGGCTTTTTTTCACGCGCTTAACAGACGATTCCTGGAACAGCTCATTGTTAGCGAGAGGAAGCCAGCGGCGGTAGCGGTAATGGGAGACTAGTTTTTTATCGGAAACTTTCCACTCTTTATCAGTAAGGCTATCGACCTGTGTGATCCGCTCACGAGCCCAGGCGATGATTTCTTCGTCCGTGACCTTACCAAACTCAGGGAATTTTATGCAGAGTTGATTAACCAGCTTATTATTCGCGTAGACATCGCCATAGCGATCCATGATGACACCACGGGGTGCTGGCATGGAAAGGGTCATTGTACGAGCATTTGTAAGAGTGTCGACTGAGGCCTGAGAAGGGTCCTTAGGCACAGCCTCTTCTTCGATCGCTGCCTCTGGGAGGGTAGGAACAGAGACCTCTGCAGGCTGGGCGTATAGCAGAGCAGGGGAGATTATACTAAGGAGCGTGAGAAGCCTTTTCATAGAGTAGGTAGAATCGTTGACGAGCAGTCAGTACTGCGTCTTTAACAGAGATAATCGTCTTACGTATAGCGAGACAATATAAATTTTAAGTTAAAGAAACTTATTATCAACGTGTTCTGCATAAATTAAGAATGCAGGAAATGAAACCTTATTTCTGACTTTCTACCATTCCCATTCGGTAGGATCCTCTTGTCCGAAGCTATTGATGATTTCCGTAGGGATAAAAATGTTTTCGTAATCATTGGATGATTCAGGATTGAGTTTAAAGACAATGGTTTTAGTCTCAACCTTGCCAGAGCTGTTTTCTACGGAAACATTAGCAGTGACTGTGATCTCTCCATCCTTCTTAGGGTAGACGAGAAGTTCCCCAAAGACTTGGTAATTCGCAAAAGTTAAGCCTGCGTTTTTCTTGCCTCTAAGAGGTTTGAAATCAGCTTTCCCTTTAAGGAGTTTGGGATCGTAATTTTCGCTGCGATTGGTGGTTGTGGTCGCTACGTGGATGCTGTTTACCCAGAGTTTTGCTTGGTCTCCTTCTTTTCCGTTAGCCTCAATTCGCCAGATAAATGGACCGTCGGTGCTTCCTGCTCCTATATTGACGATTAGGGCCGAGAAGCTCCCCCAAGTACTACCACCCATCGGTTTTAGTCCCACCTTTACTTCTGCACCATTGATCAGAACGGGCTTAGTAGCGGCCTCATAAGTATTGTTACGAATGTAAAAGCCCGCACAGCTTGTAAAAGCGAGCGAAAGAGAAAGACAGGCCAATAAGTAAAGAGACTTCATACATCTATTGACTTCTTAATGGGATAAAAGTTCACATATTATTTTACAGAACGCTATTTCGAGCTGATCTTTAGAGAATGAAAATCGGAGTGATTGGAGCGAGTGGATTTATTGGGAAGGCCTTTTGTAAACAAGCTCAGGAGAACGGGCATGAGGTTATTGGCTACAGCCGATCCCAAAAGGACGCTTCCGATGGAATCGAATGGCGAGTTTTTGATAAATCTCCAAATTTAGATGGACTAGACGCGATCGTAAACTATGCAGGCGAGTCCGTAGCGCAGCGCTGGACTGAGGCCAAGAAAGTGCAGTTTCATAAAAGCCGAGTAGGAGTGACGGAAATTATTGTAAATCAGATTAAAGAGATGCCCGCAGATAAGCGGCCTAAGGTCTTGGTGAATTCATCCGCCGTTGGTTATTATGGGGACTGCGCAGATACTAAACTAGACGAAGGTAGCCCTCTAGGACCAGGCTACCTCGCTGAGCTCTGTCAAAAGTGGGAGCAAGCCGCTTACGAGGCGGAAGCCCTGGGAGTCAGGGTAGCAATTGGCCGCATAGGAATTGTGATTGGTGAAGGCGGTGCAGCGTGGGAACAAATGAAGACCGCTTTTAAACTAGGAGCGGGAGGGAACTTAAGTACTGGGAAGCAGTGGATGCCTTGGGTTCATGTTGATGATGTCGCAGGAGCGAGCCTCTACGCTTGTGAAACGGAGAGCATTAAAGGAGCCGTGAATTTCGTTTCTCCTGAACCATGTCGGAATAGTGAATTCACTCAGGTGCTGGCTAAGTCGCTGAACCGTCCCGCGTTTATTCCTGCTCCTAAGTTCGCTCTTAAGCTGCTCTTCGGCGAGTTCGGAACGCACCTGCTCGACAGTTACCGAGTGTACCCGGCCGTACTAGAGCGAGAGGGCTACAACTTTCAACACCCCAAGCTCAAAGAGAGCCTAGCGAAAATGGCATAACGGCAGTGTCTAACTCTAATGCTCTCAGCTAGTCGCCGTCAGGTTAAAGTGTGAGCTTTCGATATTAACTCGACTTTAGAGATCGGTTGTCCCATCGATTGCGGATGGACACCATTGCTAAGCGCACTCTTAAACTAGACTTACTGCGTTCTATACCGCTAGGGTTGATTGAGAGTATCGCTACGACTTTTGGGGTCTTAGTTTTAGTACGCGTCTTTGATGGAAATCAGTTTTCAAAGGCTTGGGTGGTCGCTTCCTTACACATTGGTTTACTGCTGAGTCTTTTGGTGGTGCAGTTGGTGAGGAAGAGTGGGGTATCCGTCAGCAAGGTAATGTGCGGTTTGCACTTGTTATCAGCTTTTGGGTTCTTCTTGATTTCGATTAATCCAGGATCCCTTTGGTACTATGTAATAGGGATTTTGATAGGGGCGCTCGGCCTCGCTAGTTCACTACCGCTAATGTCTCAGATCTATCGGGAACATTACCCTAATGAGAATAGAGGTACCTTATTCGCGTATGGTGGTTTTGTAAGAAAGGTCTTTGCGATCCTTGGCGCATTAGTTGGCGGTTGGTTACTACAGAAGGATTTGGATAATTTTCGCATTCTGTTCGGGCTGTTTTCGGTCGCCAGTATATGGATGGCATTGGTCGTACTCCGTTTTGAGGAAGTTAAGTTAGATAAGGCTACTTCGAACAATCTATTCGCGGCCTTTCGTCATGTTAAAACAGATAAGGAGTTTAAGAACCTGCTCGTTTCCTGGATGTACCTCGGGCTGGGGAACCTTCTCTGTATTTCGTTGTTTGTAGAGTATATTTCTAATCGGGTGTACGGTTACGACCTGAGTGAATTCACGATCGGCATGGTCACGACCTTTGTCCCAGAGGCCGTTTATTTGCTCGTTGTCATGATGTGGGGGAAGGCTTTTGATAAATGGAATTTCTACCTGATGCGGGCCACTCTTAATCTTATATTTGCCACTGGAATTCTAATCTATTTCCTTGGCGATGGGATATGGTTTTTAGTAGCCGGGATGGCTATTCATGGGATTGCTAAAAGCGGAGGTAATGTCGCTTGGTCGCTATGGATTAATAAATTAGCCCAGCCCCAACACGTGGCTGAATATATGAGTGTGCACACGTTCTTAACCGGTATCCGTGGTGTGATTTCACCTTTTATCGCCTTACCATTGGCGCTCCTCATTCCGACGCAGTGGATTGCGATCATAGGTGCGTGCCTGATCCTATTCGCGACCTTTATGATCGCGCCAAATATTAAATTTCAGATCCGCAGGAGAGAGTCAGAAGCTACAGAGCCTGACCCTAGGTCCTAGAGGAATTACTTCTTCTTGTAATTAGTATGACTAGGAAGCCTTTTGGTTCTCTCGCTGTAGCCGAAGAGGTTATGATCTTTTGGGGCTACTTCGATCGGAGCAATCACGAGCTCGTCTTCGCTGATTTCTGTTAGAGGCTTGGTGGTGAAGAGAGCCTTGTCGCCTTTGTTGAGGTCTAAGGAGTATTCTCCTTTGTCATTTGGTTTCACGGTTACCGTCTTACCATTAATTGAGATTACAGGAGAGGGGATGTCTGTTTTGACGATACAGGGGGAGCCCGCTAGGCTTTCAACCTGGACAAACTGCGTTATTCCCTTACTGCGCTTAGCTGAGACTAAAAAGGCTCCTTGGGCGCGGAACTTATCAAAGGCGAGGTCAGGCCAAACCTTGGGGCAAGCCGGAAGGACGCGGATGACATTACTTTTTCGTCCATAACTCTGCAGGACCATATCGTGGAGGGAGGTACAAAATGAAAGCGGGCTTTCGATCACTGGATTGCGGCCTTCGGCATACATTGTATTGGGTGAGACGTTTTCGTGATGGATAAGGAAGTTTAAGTAATAGTAAGCCTGCTCGGCATCACCTAACCAAGCATACATGGACGCCGCACCTGTGGCGGTATAGCCCGTAACTGGCATCGCGGTCACCTTGTTCTGCGCCCCTTTTTGGCGGGTGACTTCTAGCCAATGATCGAGCGATTTACGCAGCATTTCGGGTTCCTCATCAGGAGTGAGTTCTGCAAGAGGGTAGAAGGCGAGGAGGTGAGAGTAATGACGGTGAGGAATGTCAAAGGGAGTGTTCTTGGCGACTCGTAATCCGTTTTCGTCGATCTGGTATTCATTCACTCGATCGAGAATCATTTGCCACTCACTCGCTAGGGGATCTTCTAGCTTATGATCATGATTGATATCGAGCAAGGTCTGTGCAGCCCAGCGGATTAAGCCGGTCGTGAAATTACACCCTTCGTCCCAAGGGGCAGGGTATTCAGGAGACCAAGAGGCCGGAAGCGTGATCGGACCTTCACCCTTCAGCTTTTCTTCCCCAATCCAGACGAAATAGGTATTCATGGTTTGCTTGAGGAGCGGGAAATGATTGTCCCGCAGGCGTTCTTCATTGGCTTGGAACTTACATTGCAACCAATAGTTATGGAGGAGCCAACAGAGCATGTCTGGAGGAGTGGTCGAATTATTAGAGATGAAGTCTTGTGGGAAACAAGTACCCAAGTGCATGAGTTCGCCTTTGTTTTTCCAGGCTTTAGGGACGTTTTTCTTTAGGTTTTCGGAGTATTTATCAATGTTGTTAGGCAGTGAGTCTCCTAGGGAAAGACGGTTGGAGGTGAGTTGCGTCCAGTACTGCAGTTGAACATTTAAGTCCCCCCATACCATTGGCCAAAAGGTGTACTTATACCATGGCCCCATGAGGTCGAGGATAGGGCCGTTTTCACGCATAGCTGAACCGAGCTTGTACATTTGGATCCAGTAAAACGCTTCTTTCTCGGGGTCGTTGAGCGTGATGAAGCTTTGTGGGTAGTAGGCGTGCCACCAAGCGCGGTGAGAGCTAATAAAGGAGCTCTCGGCAATGGCCTGTTCTCCTTGTTGAAGATTAGCCACAACAGTTTCTAAGGAGTTCTTTTCGGGGAAAGAGTGATGAACGGAGGCGAGGAGGGTTTGTTCGGCATCGGGGCTGCCTTGTAAGGCCCAAGCGGTGGTGGTTTCTCCTCTGTGTTTATAGAGGATCTGCTTACAGTATTGGTAAGAGTTATTAGAGCCAAATTCAGGCTTTGGTGGGGCAGGGTAGGGAGCGGCTCTCATGCCGTCCCAGGTTGCTCCTTTTTTAGGGCCTCCTCCATTATCCAGAGTGGTGCGGACTGATGATACGGGATCGGCAGGTATCCATTTGATCTTCACCTGTTCTCCATTTTCGGCAGTGACAACGAGCTGGATGACGTCTGTGGTACTGTGGGTTAAGCCCTTGATTTGGTACGACCCTGTGGTTGTTTTGATTGTTCCCGTGAGCTCTGCGTTGTAAAGGCCGAGGTTCAGGTCGGCATCGATGATCTTTCCTACGGATTGGAGCTGAAAGCGTCCTAGAGGCAGTCGACAGGTGTAGATCCAAGCATGCTGACGATCGCCTTCTGGAAGGCGGTGGTCGTAGTAGTCGTGACGGCCGAGGACGAGGGAAACTTCATTCTCTTGATCACCCTCAAAGTTATAGAAGGTGAACCCAATATTCCCGTTTCCGGAATAAGGAGCGACAATCCAAGCGTGTGGTAGCACGTCCCATTTCATGTCGTGCTGAGTAAGGAATTGGTCGAAATTGACTTTAGATTTCACTTCCGCCGCGACGAGAGAGGTCAATGTAGCGCAGAGCACTAAGGCCGTACGGATAAAGGTAGAGAGGGGCATATGATTAGTATTACGGAGGAGCAGTTATTGTTTACACAAAATAAATGAGAAATTGCCTTCGGCGTTTTATAGGAGTGCTACCGTAAGGAGGCAGCAAGAAAGCTCAAAGGTATAGTAAACGAAGGAGCCAAAGAAGAGGTCTTCTCATCTATTATTGTTAACCTTGTGAGATTCCGTAATATCCCTTAAGCGCCGTAGAAATCAGATTTCCTGCAACGCTAGCGGGAACTTTCAAAAGGCCTTCTCCCGCCTTGGTGAACGCCTTGCCGGTCAAGACCGCCACCTTCTTCCCGAAACTGCCATCTTGCTTCGGCTCTTCCTCTGAAGCGGCTTCGACAAGCTCGGCCACACCATGGGAATCCAGACCTATTTCAGAAAGAGCCTCCGCGAGCGCTTCTCTATCACCCTTACCAACTTCGAATGCCTGTTGAACGTTCGAACTGCCTGCTGCGAAGTTCGCGACGTTCCCACGAATTTCCGTGTTAAAAATCTGCTGCACTTTTTCAGCCTTGCGTTCGCGGAGATCAGCGAGAGGGTCTCCTGCGATGCCCGCCTCCGATTCGAGTTCTAGCGTGAAATTGAGAACTCTGTTCCGAACTGTGTCGAGAATACCCTGTATGAAAGAAGTGTTGATAACCTTCACGACAGAACCTAATTCCATGTCCTCTCGAATGTTCGGGTTTCGAATCACAGCTAGCGCTTCCGGCGGAACTGCAACTTTCAACGAACCCTTAGTTGCATTGTCGATTTGCACTTCAAGAACGCGGACCCCCTGCGTGAAATCGAACCGAACAATCTGATTTCTATATGGTTCGTCAATCGCAGACATCGGGATCTGCACGTTTTTAACCTCGGTACCAAAGGAACCAAAATAATGTCCGAGTAGAATAGCACGATTTAGAATCCGGTAATCGGGAAGTCCTTCGAGCGTTGAATATCCTTCAAGCTCTTGAATTACCCAGGACTTAAACTCAAGATTACCGAGGCGTTGCGCCAGAATTCGGCACTTCCTCAAGAGTGATGGTAGGTCTGAGGAGCTATTGACCGCCTCGCCTTGAATTTGGTGTAGTAGTGTATCTTTCATGAATCTTACGTCTATGGTCACCTATCCTACACCGAGGGCGAGGCTTCCATTCTGTTTCAGGTTTAAGTTAACAGGTCGGCGGGAGCACGGAGCGAGTGTGGGATTGGGTGCACCTGCTTGTTAGGCATTTTTTGATATATTCATGATTGCGATAACAGCTTTATATAAGGTTACCTCATCCTAGGAGCTCTTCCATTCTTGCAAAGCCTTCTGCTGTCAGAGTGTGCCCACCTGGACGAACTTCTTGTGCAATATTCGAAATCAACCAGTTAGCCTTGAACATGGAGCCAATTGCTAGATCTACAGTCCCTGAAGAAGCTCCAGCCTCTTCAAACATATGCATGAAGCTGCCTAACCTTATGTCACATCCAGCCTTAAAGTTGAACATTTGTAAAACTGTGAACACCTGTAAGATGGCTTCAGTTACTTCTTTCGTTTCTTCTTGATTAGTATTCATATTTTCAGACTAACAGTATTAGATCACTCACCCGTGCTGATATTCGCACTTCGCTTATTGGCTGGTTGTAATGGTGATCTCGTTTGTTGTGCCTTATCGTACTGAGAACGAGTTTGGTTTCAAGAAGGAATTAGCTGTCTGTAAATGAAATCGAAGGCGGGGAAGTTTAGCATCTGAAACAGAGAAGGGCTGCTTTCTAGTCTGCTCTTGTTCGATTACTCTACTGATTAATTTACGATTCGATTCTTAGAAATAAATTAGCCTAAAAGATCTATCACTTATGGTGTACCGAATTAAAATATCTCTTTCTTTGAAAAGGTAATTACCTTCCTGATTTTCACCAGAAAACTTCCTTGAGAAAGTCCAATAATAATCAACTGCTATAGTTTTTCCGTTATCTCTTAAAATTGATAGATTCTCGCGAAATTTCGGGCTATAATGACTCCTGGATAATTGAACATTCTCTTGTTCTGACAACCAGCTACGAGCTTCTTTTAAATGTCTATGAAACAAGTTCTCACCATCACTTTGTTCTTCAGCATAAGAAAAAGAAGTTGCTGCCATTAACAGTATTATTAAAATAATTACATTTTTCATATTTAATATAGTCTAGTAGTATCTCTTTTTTGTTTGGCTGATAACCGAAGCCAAGTCATTAAAAATCAACAGCAGACTATGTGTTGCGCTACGCTGCGTTGTTTTGCTTCCGTTTTCGGAATCGATCTCTTAATAGAAAGAAGCCAAAGAATATTAAAGGTAATACAAGCGTAACACACGCAGGGTATAGAGTGATATAGTCCTCAAGCCACAAATTCAGATCACGTTCTAAACTAGTTACCTTGTCTGATCTGGGCTGATGTTCTGTTGGTATGGTGATTTTATGATCTTTAAGGTAATGGAAATATAGACTCTCGCCATCTAGCCGAGCTTGGGCTGCGACGTGTTCACGGTAAGTTCCCCGCATATACTGGTTATTCATTAGGAATAGCGCAACAGCAAGAAGGTTACAAGTCGCT
>JALZUI010000003.1 GCA_023301545.1 Akkermansiaceae bacterium | reverse complement strand
CAATGTGAACAAGAAGGCATCGATAAGATCTTTACTGATGCAGGCTTCGAGTGGCGTGCCGCTGGTTGTTCCATGTGTCTAGCAATGAACCCTGATAAGCTTATTGGCGATCAGATCTGTGCCTCCTCCTCTAACCGTAACTTCAAAGGCCGCCAAGGTAGCTCGATCGGACGTACCGTCCTCATGTCTCCTGTCATGGTTGTCGCCGCCGCTGTTAAAGGCGAACTCGCCGACGCTCGCGAAGTCTTCAATGTAGCGTAACCCCTAACCTTATTTAAATAATGTCAGCAATTACAACAATTTCAGGAAAAGCCGTCGCCGTCGCCGGTAACGACATCGATACCGACCGTATCATCCCTGCCAAATTCATGAAGTGTGTCACCTTTGACGACCTTGCCGAAGGCATGTTCTACGACGTAAAGGTCGATCCTAACACGGACACCATTACCGACCACCCATTGAACGACCCTAAGCACGCAGAAGCATCGATCATCCTTACGGGTGAGAACTTCGGTTGTGGTTCATCACGTGAGCACGCACCGCAGTCGATCTTCCGTAATGGCTTCCGTGCAATCATCGCAGAATCCTTCGCTGAGATCTTCTTTGGCAACTCTACGACCCTTGGCATGCCTTGTGTTTGTGCTTCTCGTGAAGACATCTTCGCGCTTTCCGCATTCGTAGCAGAGAATCCAGACACCGAGCTCAAAATCGATCTTGAAGCCCTCACCGTAACATACGGTGACACCACCATCGCGATCGAAATCCCGGCATCAGCACAAAAAGCGCTCGTCTCAGGCAGATTCGATCCTCTCTCCGAGCTCATCGGAAACAACGCTGCGATCGAAAAAGTAGCAGACGCGCTTCCATACGTTTAAGAACACACCTCGTCCTGTTCTTTATCAAAGAGCCAACCTTAAGGTTGGCTCTTTTTTGTTAGGAGCCCGTTAAAAGCCTCTCCTCATCTAACCTAAAAGATAAAACTGATTCAGCGTAACGCTAAGAGTAAAAGATTATGAAACTTCTAATAACGACGATCATTACCACTTTAGTAACAAGCATGGGCATGGCTGAGCTAAAGCTTGCTCCTATAAGCAGTGAAAAACTTAATGACTTATTCAAAGCTAAGAAACAGGTCTCTCCACTAAATGAGTCAAATAAACCGACCACCACACATTACAGCTGGTCCCCTGAGATAACAAAAGGTTGGAACCAGATTGCGGGCAGCGCAGATATTTTGAGTAATTCGCGGAGTAAAAAGATCGTTTTTAAAACTTATGACGGAACCCCTGTTCCCTACAGGTCCTTTGGGAATACGGAGCTAGAAAAAGAGTTAATAGAGAAAATCGAAAAGTCTGGAGCCCAACCTGTAATCCTTACTGCCCATTTCACGGAAGAGCATGCCACTACAGCAAATAGTTCTCTATCTGTGAAGGTGTACAATCAGGTGCATTCTTGTGAAATCGTTTCGGGAGAATCTATCTGCCTCGACGCAGAGAAAGCAGGATTCACAGCGAAGCAAAGCGCAAGCTTTCTCAAACGCTTTAACTAACATCGATAAACAAAACTAGATGCGGGAAACGCTAATCTAGTGTGAAAAAACTTATTTTACCCATAGCTGGACTCTTCATGTTCTCTATCTCGTACGGCCAATCATGGCTGAACGATTACCAGGACATTCTCAGCAAATACGTCACCTCTGACGGGGTAAAATATAAGAAGCTCAAGGCCAAGGGTACCGCACAGCTAGACCAAGTTATTCAAGCAATTACCAGTGAGACGCCTTCTGGATCCGATGCGGACAAGCTCGCTTATTACATCAATGCCTATAACGCATGGATGATTAAGACGGTTGTAGACCATTACCCTACAGACAATCTCCTTGCGAATAACAGTAAGCTCTTTGATGAAAAACGAATCAAGGTAGACGGCAAACAGATGAGCTTTAATGACCTAGAGCACGGAATTATCCGCGAACGGTATAAAGAAGCTCGCATCCACTTCGTAGTCAATTGTGGAGCCGAAAGCTGCCCTCCGATCTCAAAAACTGCTTTCACAGGAACGAACCTGTATGATGAACTGCACAAGCAAACCGTCAACTTCATCAACTCCAAGCAAGGAGTGGATCAGAAAGGCGAGTCCCTCAATGTCAGCAAGCTATTTGAATGGTACGCCAAGGACTTTAAAGCCGCTTCTCCTAATGGAACAGTTCTAGGATACATCAAGAAATACAAAAAGCTCTCCGGTAACCCCGCATTGAGCTTCCAAGAGTATTCATGGCAGATCAACGAGGACTAATTCCTTTTCTCGTAGCTCATTAAAAAAGCACCGCAGCAGTGGTGCTTTTTTGTGTTCACCTTAACGTAGAGCCCTAGCGAAGAGGTCGAGAGTTAGCCGTTGGCAGAGGAGGGCGAGCTCGGGGTCGTAGCGATGGCCTTCGTCACGGATAAAGGCGTGCTGGCCATTGAGCTCGTGCCAGGTAAAATTCAAGGAAGTTTCATTGAAGGCGTGATAGAGAGCCTTTCGCCCCTCTAATGGCACGTGAGGGTCTTGGCGGCCCCAAACACACATGACCTCCCCTTCGATCTCATGGAGGCGCTCAATAGTCTGAGGAGCGTCACCGGCAGGCATGGTACTGCTATGAATATCAGTAGCGTAAAGGCAACTGGCTGCTTGAACTCGTGAGTTCAGGGTGGCACGGAAGGCGAGGTGGCCTCCTAAACAGACTCCATAACTGCCCAGAGAGCCATTACAGAACGATTGTTGGTCAACCCAAGCCACGATAGCAGCGGTGTCGCTGTCGTGGTCGGTAAGAGGTTTGGTAAACTTGTCGGTATTCCCCTTGTCCTTCCCTTCGTCATCATACGCGAGAACCGTTCCAATTTCATTAAGCTCATGAAAGACCTCAGGAACAACTACGACATAACCATGACCTGCCACGAAGGCAGCCGTACGGGCAATTGGAGAGGTGATTTGAAAAATCTCGGAATAAAAAATGACGGTAGCAAAGGCTCCCTCACGCTCGGGTCTATAAACCTCACAGCGCATTTTTCCAGTGGGGGTATCTAATACAACTACTTCCTGCGTAATGGTCATGCCCCTGCATAACAATGAATCTGTTGGAGCAGAAGCATATATCGGGATTTATCACGATGCGACCTAGCCATAAAGATAGGCCACCATTGATTGCCCCGACTAGCTTGTGAGCTCGATGATCAGGCGGTGGAGAACCATGTGATGGTCAGCCGCGGTGGTAACTAGCGCACGGTCAGCTTTGAGGCAGGCATCGAGGTTGGTACGGAGCTTTGCCAGAGTGCTTTTACTGGCCGCATAGGTGCAGTTCGCCAACCCCCACGTATTTACGTTGCCGTCAGCTTTTTTGGGTAGAGCATTCACGGCAGTGGGACTTAATTTACGAATGAGCCCGTTAAAACTACGCTTGTCGGCACGTTCTACCCCTGCTTCATGCATGGCCAGCTTCGCAAAAAAGGTGTTTCGAGTGGTGGGGATAATTGCCGCACGGAGGAGGCCTACCGCTTGCTCCCCTTTTTCCATTTGCTGGTTTACGAGTTCAATTGCTCGTTCTCCATCCCTCTTGTCGACACAGCGACTAATCTCCCAGATCACCCCTTTTCGGTTCAATGGGATCATCGTGCGGACGGTCTCGATCGAAATATGACTCTCAGGATGGAGGTAAAGGCTTAGCTTTTCTAGCTCGTTGGTAATTTGCCGTGTGTCTTCTCCTGCTTGCTGAACAAAGAGCTCCAGAGCATCTTCATCAAAGGTCAAGCCTAGGGGCGCAGCCTTGTTAACTACAAGCCCTGCCACTTGCTCTTCCCAACCATCTTTGGAGATGTCGATTTTGTCGTAGAGCTTCAGTTCTACATCCTTCTTCAGGTACTTGTAGAAGGCTCTGCGCTTATCAATAGCGGTAGCACTGAGTAAAAATGAAATGTTTGGGTCAAGCCCAGCCTTAAGAACGCGCATGAGTTCTTCCACCGACTCCTTCGTTCGTTCCGAGCCTCCTGTGCGGTCGTCTCCGAGAAAATTAGCGTTCTTGAGCCAGACGATTTTTCCGCCAAAAAACGGGAGGGTTTGTACCGCTTGGAGCACTTCTGAAATAATACTAACCGCGTGGTCCACATTATCCGCCTGTCCCTCAATAAGGTCGTTACCGAAATCCTCTGAACCCTCTGGTTTCATGACGTTGAAGAGCTTGAGCGCTTCCTCCGCGACCCGTCCATCATCTGTTCCTAGTACTCCCGCTATCTTCGACATCGAATAAATTATGCAGGGAAGCGATCTACAAGTCACTCCCAAAAAAGGGAATTGAAGGTTCTTTATGAACTCAAGACTCGTTACTGACAGTCGTGTTCTCGTAAGTGCCCGCCGCGATGACCAGCGGAGATTCCTCTGAATTCGTGATAGTAACCTCGCCCTTGATAATAACCCCAGGGGCAAAGGTGACAAGCCCATCAACAGTAAGCTTGGAGGCGCCCTTTAATGAAGGAAGCCCTAAAGTGTCCAGCTGGTCGACAAACTTGTAATGGCCACTGAGTTGAACGGTAGGAGGAGTCCCTTGACGTTCAGCGACAAGCATGACCTGTCCGTTTTCGGCGATTTCGTAGGCATCCGAACGAAGAGCGAGCAGGTCGCTAGTTTTCTTAACAGGAGCAAAACGACTGCGCGGAACGCAAACTGCGCCTGCACCTTTAAAGCACTCAATAGCCGCGCCCATAGCTGTTTCTAGCTGATAAACGCCAGGAGAATTAGGGTCTCTTGGGTCTAGAGTCTTTTTATTAGTAATTACAGGCAGCGGAAGGAAGCCCCCTGTTTCATCCATCAATTCCTTAAGGACATCGAGACGAAGCCACAGGTTGTTGGTATTGAAAAACTTGTGCTTATTGATGTCTTGGAACTGATCGAGGTCACCATCAGGACATTGCGCAACTTCACGGAGGAGGAATTGGCCATCAGTAGCCCGTCTAGCGAGGTGTCCACCTTTGCTGTCAGAAGGAGTGCGGCGGGTAACCTCCATTAGGAAGGGTTGCTCTGAGTTAGAAAAATACGCTAGAAGCCCTGGGTCCAAAATCGCGCCAAGGTTATCACTATTAGAGACAAAGGCGTATTTGACGCCTTGCGCCAGCAGGCGGTCAAGCCAACCTGTACCCGATAGCGCGGTGTAAATATCACCATGCCCAGGAGGACACCATTCAAGCTGTTCGTTCTTGGCGTAAGATGCCGGTTCTAGAGTTTCTTGGAGTACTTTAGGGCTGAAATTCTGAAGCATTTCTAGCTCTTCAGCCTTTGCGTAGTCAGGGTGTTTTTGTAGGTAAGAGTTTGTCCCTTCACTGGTGCTGAAGCTATTCATCAACAAGAAATTGACATGCTTCCCGCTCCTCTGGCGGAGGAAATCACTCTGCTGAACCATGAGATCGAGGAAATTCTGATCCTCTTTGACCCTAAGGAGCGATTTGGGCGCTTGGAGACCCATGCTCGTCCCTAGCCCGCCATTGAGTTTAATCACTACTGTTTCACCCATTAACTTGGCTTGTAGCTCTGGGTCCGCAATAAGTACGTCCTCCATCTGAGGAACGTCTAGCGCTGGCTGAATTTGCGCCTCTGGCAAGTCAAAATCCGTCCCTTGCTCTAATAATTCAAAGGCTCGAATGAAGCAATTAATTGCTGCTTCATTCGCACCTGCGCTTTCTAATTTAGAACGAAAGAGGTTGGCTTGATTCATAGTCTCTTAATTTACGTAAAATCAGCTAGAGATAAAGAGTTTTTACGTCTTTTATTTTTTCCACGAATCTTTCAGCGTAATCGTACGGTTGAGCACAATTTTTTCACCTTCTTCGTGATCGTGGCGATCGGTAGTGAAGTAGCCAATTCGCTCCAGCTGGCAGGAAAATTCTGCAGGAGCTTCAGCAAAGGAAGGTTCCAGCTTGGCCGTTGGAATCACGGTGAGAGATTCTGTGTTAAGACACTCGCGGAAGCCTCCTTCGACCTCATCAGGAGCTTCGTTAGTGAAGAGACGGTCGTAGAGGCGGATTTCAGCATCGACGGCATGTTCGGCACTGACCCAGTGAATGGCGGTCTTACATTTGATGCCTTCTGGTGCTGATTTTCCAATAGTATCAGGAAGGTACTCTACATTGACAACTGTGACGTTGCCATCAGCGTCTTGCTCATAGCTCTTACAGAGAATGATGTAGCCGCCTCTGAGACGGACTGCTCCATCAGGCTTAAGGCGGAAGTACTTTTTAGGGGCGTCGATCATGAAGTCGTCACGCTCGATATAGAGTTCCTTGCTAAGTGGGACTTGGCGTGTCCCCGCTGCTTCGTCTTCAGGGTTGTTCTTAGCCTCGCAATAAAGAACCCCGTCTGGGTGTCCCTCGTCAAAGTTAGTGATGACAATCTTGAGAGGATTGAGCACTCCCATACGGCGTGGAGCGGTTTTATTAAGCTCGTCCCGGACTGCTTTCTCTAGCACGGCAATATCAGTTGTCCCCTTGAATTTCGTGATTCCCACTTCCTGACAAAGATTACGAATCGCAGCAGGAGGGTAACCCAGACGGCGAATAGCAGAAAGCGTAGGTAGGCGAGGGTCGTCCCAACCAGCGACAATTCCTTCCTCAACCATTTCACGGATCTTCCGCTTGCCCATTACAGTATGCGTAAGCATGAGCTTGGAAAATTCGATCTGGCGCGGTGCGTGCGCAGGAATGGGGCTATGTTCCGCTACCCATTCGTAGAGCGGGCGGTGGAGCTCAAATTCGAGCGTACAGAGGGAGTGCGTAATTTCTTCCTTAGCATCCTCTAGCGTATGAGCAAAATCATACATGGGGTAAATTTTCCAGGCATCTCCGGTGCGATGGTGGTCGACGTGCATGATACGGTAAAGTATCGGATCACGAAGGTTCATGTTAGGGGATGCCATGTCAATCTTGGCACGGAGAACTGCTGCTCCCTCTGCGACCTCACCTGCTTTCATCTGTGCAAATCTCTCGATAGACTCGGCGGCAGGACGATCACGGAAGGGAGAATTCGTTCCTGCGGTGGTAACATTCCCTCGATTTTCTTTGATTTGCTCAGGAGATTGCTCATCCACATACGCCTTTCCATTCTCAATCAGGTTAACAGCGCAGTCATAAAAGAAGTCAAAGTAGTCTGAGGCGAAAAAGAGGTTGTCTCCATAGTCAAACCCAAGCCATTTTACATCTTCAATAATACTTTCGACATATTCCGTTTCTTCCTTAGCGGGATTCGTGTCGTCAAAGCGTAGGTGGCAGCGAGCTCCCGTGGTGGCGTTTTCTTGAGCGATGCCAAAGCTGAGGCAGATCGCCTTAGCGTGACCGATATGGAGATACCCATTAGGCTCGGGGGGGAAACGGGTAACCGTAGTCTCATGTTTCCCCGATGCGAGATCGTCGGCAATGATTTGGCGGATGAAATCAAGTTTCTCTGGCTCAGTACTCATGTCGCTAATCTGGCTTTTGTACGCCAGAGAGCAAGATTTTTTTGGTTCTTCTGTACTGGTTCCCCGTAGATGGACGCAGATTGGTTTCAGGGTATTATTTTCCTACTCGCTTTTTAACCTCGCTCGTTACTACGTGTTTGAGGGCAGGTTGGCTGATTGTTAGAAGCGTTTTTAAGATGAGAAGGGCCGCTGCTGGTTTCGTGGCTCGTTGTAGGATATCTGCTTCTTCCTTTTTGACCTTTACCTTATTCTTTTTCTTCGCCTTAAGAAGGCTTATAACAATGAAGGAGGCTCCTAATCCGAGAAGAACTGGTTTGACCACTTTTTTGCTGGGAAGTTTTTGCGCGAGGGCATTACGGAGCTTGACCGTTTTTTCGAGTGACCCCAAGGCGGGAAACTTATCAGTCGCAAGATCAATAAGCTGTTGTAAGGCTGGAAAGGATGCCAGCCCGCTCGCAGATTTCACTTGGTTCTCTTCTTGCTGGGCGACTTCAATAGCGGGAATCGCTTGAATTTGACGGCCCTTAACAGGACGCGCAACCGACGCTTGGAGGTGGTTGGTGCTTTGACTGATGGCGACTCTCTTTTGTTTGAGAGAGGAGATCAGTTGCTCTTTTCGTTCTGTGTGAGAGTTTTTAGCCATGTGCTGTCGTTTTGCAGTTCTTGGAGCGAGTGAGAGAAAGGACGGGAAGCCGGCTTACGCTTGAGCTTGGCCAAGCAGATAAGGACGACAATGAGGAAAAGAAGCGAGGCCCCACTAGCGACGAGTTGCCAGCTGTAGGGTTGAAGTGATTCAGGCAAAGAGCTCTTAAGCCACGTGCCGAGGGCTCCGATGAGCGCCATAATTAGGACACAAAGAAAGAAAAAACCAGTCAGTAGAAGACCCGCTAGGGTAATCATTTTCTTCTTGAGATAGCCCCCATATTCTGCCGCTTCGACACGGAGAAGCTCAGCGCGGATATTAGCCAGCTCTTGCACTTCTTGTTTGATCGAAGCCACGTCTTGAAGGGCTCCAGTGACTGTTTCCTGAATCTTCATGAGGACTTTTGAGACTAAGACTAGGGAGAAAGACTAGCGGCGGAAGATGAGTCCGAGAAGAAGACCCGTGCCAAAGGCAATCGCAGCCGCTTCTCTTGGTTTTTCAAGAATGAAGTTTTCGACCTCTGCCTTCGTTTCACTGAGCTTCTCTTTAGTAGCCTCCAGTTGGTCGATAGCCTGTTCCTTAACTTGCTCACCGCGTGCGGTAGAAACCTCCTTAAATTCGTCTACTTTTGTCGCAGTAGTAGCCTTCAGTTCTTCTGCCTGGGCCGATACTGAATCACGAAGAACCTGGCCTCGCTCTGCAGCGGCTTGGCGAAGTTCGTTAGCGCGTTCCATGACTCTAGAACTGTCCGATTGGGCTTTGTCGATTGAGGTTACATTTTCACTCATATGATAATGCTAGGAAAATTAAGAGGAAATGAGAAGAAATTTCGTTCTCAATTCAATATTCCGCATGCTAGAGCACAAAAAAACCTCTTCGACGCGTCCTGTAAAGCACTCAATTAAGCGGCCTCGGTGTCTCTAATTACCTTTGGTTTCGTTTCGCTATTCACTACGTTTTCATCGATCACGATTTTAGTAGCAGCCTCGTCTGAGGGAATATCAAACATGACCTCTAGCATCATCTCCTCAAAGAGTGAACGAAGGGCGCGAGCGCCTGTGCCGCGATCAATAGCAAGCTTAGCTAAGGCCTCTAGAGCTTTAGGAGTAACCTCTAGTTCGACATCATCAAGCGCCAGTTGTTTTTGGTACTGCTTGAGGATCGCATTCTTCGGTTTAGTGAGGATGTGCACTAACTCATCTTGGCCTAGCTTATTGAGAGAGGTGATCACTGGAAGACGACCGATGAACTCAGGAATAAGGCCAAAGTGCATTAGGTCTCCAGACTGTACTTTCCCCATGAGGGCAAAGTCTTCTAGCTCTGCATTGCTTTTATTGGCCTCGACGTTTTGGAAGCCTAGGCTGCCTTGTCCCACGCGGCGGCGAATGATTTCTTCAATCCCAACGAAGGCTCCTCCACAGAGGAAAAGAATCTTGCTGGTGTCAACTTGGATGTATTCCTGCTGAGGGTGCTTACGCCCACCTTGAGGTGGCACGTTACAGACTGTTCCCTCTAGGATTTTGAGAAGCGCCTGTTGCACCCCTTCTCCAGAAACGTCTCTCGTAATTGAAACATTTTCGGTTTTGCGGCCGATTTTATCGATTTCATCAACATAGATGATTCCGCGCTCGGCCTTTTCGACATCAAAGTCACACGCTTGGAGAAGGCGCAGAATGATGTTTTCAACGTCTTCCCCTACATAACCTGCTTCGGTCAGAGTGGTCGCATCTACGATCGCAAAAGGAACGTCCAGCACACGCGCCAGGCTCTTAGCCAAAAGCGTTTTACCCGATCCTGTAGGACCCAAGAGGAGAATGTTTGACTTCTCTAGCTCAACATCACGGAGCTCTTTAGGGACGTTAGAGGAGTCTTCAAAAATCCTTTTGTAGTGATTATGAACGGCAACTGAGAGAACTTTTTTAGCCGTATCTTGACCAATAACGTGCTCATTTAATTTCTCGAAAATCTCAATCGGCTTGAAGTCTTGCACTTCATGCTCCTCGACACTGAGATTAGGATTGGCGACCTCGTCCTTATCTTTGAACTCTTTATCAATGATGCTAGAGCAGACAGAAATACATTCGTTACAAATGTAGACGCCAGGCCCTGCAATGAGCTTGCGTACCTCAGAGTGGCTTTTGCCACAGAAGGAACACATCGTTAGATTAGAAGGTTTTGCCATAAGAAGGAGATAATGAGGTCTAAAGCCCGTGCCTACTTCGCTTTATCCGGAGTAGGGAGGTTGTTGATCTCTAATACTTTATCGACCAGTCCATACTTGGCCGCTTCAGGAGCGGACATGTAGTTGTCACGTGCGGCATCGTTAATGAGCTCTTCCTTATCTTTGCCAGTATGGTGAGCAATGATGCCGTGAAGGCGGTCGTTAAGGTCGTACATGAAGCCAACGGTACGTTCCACGTCCATAGCGGTACCAGAAGCACCTCCAGAAACCTGGTGGATCATGACGTGAGAGTTTGGAAGGCAGAAGCGCTTCCCTTTGGTCCCTGCCGTGAGTAAAACCGCGCCCATAGAAGCACAGATTCCGATACAGTAGGTATTCACCTCACAGGTGATAAATTGCATCGTGTCGTAAATCGCTAAGCCCGCAGTAACGGAACCACCAGGAGAATTGATGTAGATGTGAATATCCTTTTTAGGATCCTGCATCTGGAGGAAGAGCATTTGCGCGATTACAGAGTTCGCTACGCCATCATCGATACCTGTACCGATGAAGATAATGCGATCTTTAAGGAGACGCGAGTAAATGTCATAGCCACGTTCACCACGGCCATCGTTTTCGATGACAGTAGGGATGAAGTAATTGTTCTTAACTTCAGCGGAGCCTGCAGTTGGGGATTGGTGAGGATATTGTATCATGGATTACTTCTGTTCTGTTTCTTCTGTAATATCAGCCTCTTCTACTAAAAACGCAACGACTTTATCCATTAGGATCGATTGACGGACTTGGTAATCATTGCCTGACTTCTGAAGTTCCTTAATCGCTTTTTGTGGGTCTTGCCCGCTCTGGTAAGCCTGCATAGCTACCTTTTGCATGATTTCTTCAGAGGTAACTTCCATCTTCTCTTCCTCAGCAATTTTCTGCAGGAGGAAGTGGTTTTTGAGTGATTTCTCAGCGTTCGCAGTAGCCGTTTCTAGGATATTTTCCTGCATTTTGGCAACTTCCTCTTCGCCCATACCGTAGCTCATTGCTTGTTGGATGAGACCGTTAGCTTGGCTCTGCTTTTCTGAAGCGAGGTAATCCTCTGGAACTTCAAACTCTAGCCCTTCACCGATTTTCTCTAGGATCGCACTGGATTTGATGTCTTGTAGTGATTTTGCCTGCTGTCCTTCAACATAGCTTTTCACCTGCTCACGGAAGGCTTCGACTGTACCTTCTTCACCGAGCATCTTCTTGGCGAGTTCTTCTTCGCTTTCGAGCTCTTCAGCTTTGATTTCCTTAACCGTTACGGTGTAATCGAGAGTTTTTCCACGCAGTGCTTCGAGAGCAAAATCGTCCGCAAAGGTGTGAGCGATCACTTTTTCACTTCCTACAACCATGCTAATAAGGTTCTCTGAGAAACCAGGGAGAAAGTGATCTCCGCCAGCTTTGATCCAGTAGTCTTCCTGAGCATCATACGGAGCGAGGCTTTCCTCAAAACTCTCTGCACTAGGCTTCCCATCAAAAGTAGAGGTGTAGGAAATAACAGCGATGTCATCTTGCTCTACTCCGCCTTCTTCTTTGGTAGGGTATTGCGCTTGTTGGCGTCTGATGTTGAGGATCTCATTTTCTAGGACCTCATCAGTAACTTCCATTTTAGGAGCTGTAATTGCTACGTTCTTGTACTCTGGCAATTCAAAGTCAGGAGCAACGATAACAGAAACTTTAACCGCCAGGTCACCGTTTTCTTCGTGAGTGCAGTTCTGGTCTTTAATATTAAGGAAGTTGATGCCCTCTTCTTTAACCGTGTGTTGTAGAACTTTATTAAGGAAGTTGTGTTCCAACTCGCCTTCGATTTCCTTGCCGTATCGTTTTTCGATAACGCGCTTAGGAGCTTTACCCGGGCGGAATCCAGGAATCTGAGCTTTCGTAGAATAAGCGTTAGTAATAGAAGCGGTTTCTTTAGTAACTTCCTCCGCAGGGAAGGTAACAGAGATGTCAGTGAGACATTTTGGGTGTTTTACAACAGTGGCGTTCATAGGAATTAGAATGTATTAGTTGAGATTCGGCGAGGGATTGCCTCGTAATTATATAGGCTCAGCCTCCGAATACTCGACGCTAAGAGACGTGTAGCTAAGAATAAAGATGCGTATGGGTCAAGAAGAGTCCTGAAATTCTGTATGAAGCAGGAAAAAGCTCTAAGGAGGAGCTCGCCTTAAGCTACAAAAAAGCCTCTCAGATGAGAGGCTCTAAGGTCAAACTACCAATTGTTAACATCCTCGAACGTTTCGTCCAATTTAGGTCCTTGGCTCCAAAGGTCGAAGTCTGGATTATTGGTCGTCGGGTTGCTCGCTCTATCAAGGTACAAATAAGGCCTATCGTAGGGATCTAGTATACTAATCGTACCTCCATCGTCCTGCGCTGCTGATTTTGGGCTATCCACGTCTAGGTAAGGCGCGTACACGGTATCTACTCCTTCTCTATCAGTAGTTGTTCCGTCGGGATCAGCCCCTCCAAAAAGGCAGGCGTAGAGCTTTTCCGATCCAGTTTGGTCGGTGGCGGACTCGGGGTATGCGCCAAAGTCTAATTTATAGCTTTCGAGACTAGACTCTAATTGCTTAATAAAGGTAGAGTTTTGCTTTTTATCAGAGGCCTTTTTAGCGCCAAAGAAGGCCGCGCCACTTAGTCCTGAAAGTGTAGCGATGATGGCAATCACTACTAGTAGTTCGACTAAGGTAAAACCTCGATGCTGGGTATATGTAGATTTCATATTTTTTGAGGGTTGGCGCGTTGTGGCTTTTGAACCGTTCTTACTTCTGCAGTTCTTCAATGATTTGTGTCATTGGGAGGAAGAGGGCGATTACAATACAACCTACGACCAGTGCTAAGAACACAATCATAAGAGGCTCAACAATAGCAGTAAGACCTGTGACAGCGTTATCAACTTCGTCTTCGTAAACGTCAGCAACCTTCAGAAGCATGTCCGGCAGTTGACCCGTTTCTTCACCTACGTCCACCATACTGACAACCATGTCAGGGAAGACCTCGGTAGCACGCATAGGCTGCGTTACGCTTTCCCCTTCTTTTACATTATCGTGGATTTCGCCGATAGCGTTTGCGACGACCGCATTATCGGTCGTTTCACGAGTAATGTTGAGGGCCTGGAGAATCGGCACACCCGATGTCACAAGCGTACCTAGGGTTCTCGCAAATCGTGAGACAGAGCTTTTGAGGCTGATATCGCCTAGAAGAGGTGTTTTTAAGATCACCTTATCAAAGACTTTTTTGCCACCTGCAGTTTTTTTCCAAGCCACGAAAATGATCCCAAATAAAACTACGAATACGATCAAGAATAGAACGTTAGGCACTGGTGGGATGAGTGAAAGCTCAGGCTTGATAAGTAAGTCCGAGGTAGTGAATACAAATTTAGAAAATGGGTTAAGGTCTAACCCCATCTCTGCAAACATAGCGGTGAACTTAGGAACGATCACGATCATGAGGAAGAGGAGAATAAGAGCGGCGAGAATCAATACGATCACCGGATAGGTCGCTGCTGACATGATTTTATTTTTCAGCTTGTCAGCTTTCTCCATGTACTCAGCGAGACGATCTAAGACGAGCTCCAGAACACCACCAAGCTCACCCGCTTTCACCATGTTGATGAAGAGCTTATTAAAAACCTTCGGATGCTGAGAAAGCGCTTCAGAGTAAGTGGTTCCGCTAGAGACCGAGTCTGCGATAGAGTTTACCGTGTTCTTAAGCGCCGCGTTAGGCTCTTGTCTTTCTAAAACTTCGAGACTCCGAATGAGTGGCAGACCTGCTCCAATAAGAGTAGCGAGCTGCCTAGTGTGAGTCATGATATTCTTTGGCGGGATCTTTTTGCCAGCGCCTTTCGTACTTCCACCCTTACTTTTTTGGGCTGATTCTTTTTTGCTCTTAGTCTTAGCCTTAGCGACCTCTTTATTACTGGCCACAGAGACCGCGGTCGGGTAAAGCCCGTGTTGCTTAAGTGCATCTACCGCCTCAGCATCAGAAGCGGCTTCAATTGTGCCTGAGGTTTCTTGTCCTCGAGCGTCTAGAGCAGTGTATTGAAAGTTAGCCATGAAGTAATTGGTTGTTAGAGAAGTTATCTATCTTAGTTTTAAGGCCATGTAGCAGTCAAGGCATAAGCGCCGATTGCGTTAAATTATTGCAAAAACATTGGATTCAAGATGAAGATTGTGAATTTTTGACTATTAAGCACTA
>JALZUI010000002.1 GCA_023301545.1 Akkermansiaceae bacterium | reverse complement strand
ACCGCGGGATGGAGCAGTCAGGTAGCTCGTCAGGCTCATAACCTGAAGGTCATAGGTTCAAATCCTATTCCCGTAACCAATGAAACCCTTGTAAGTATATCTTGCAAGGGTTTCTCCTTTTCCACTTGAGCGCAAAAATCGTTCTTACTACCATAAGGCACAACAAGTGAGTTCAACCCATTACAACCAGTTAACTAAACGAAGTACGAATATAAGTACAGGTGGGTGATCTAAAGCTGTTAGGTAAAGAAAGCATGGAAGTTTCAAGTGCTAAGCTTTTGAGATAGATGCCCCTTAAGCGAGAGAGACATATTTCACACACGCACCATGACTATAATTATCACAGAAGAGATTTCCTTTGAAGGAGAGCGTAAAATAACACTTTCACCCATAAGAGGAGGCGAATATGAAATGATCGTCGATGAAAAACCCTATCCTGGCTATGGTGAGGAATCTGTTAAAACGTTCCAGCCTAACGCCCATGATGTAAAAGATGTGATTGAACTTCTTAAGACTATTGATCCTGACCAACCTGTTTCTCAAGATCTAGGGTGCGATGGGATTACTTACACCGTTGAACTTCTTACAGAAGGGGGCAAAATCACCTACTCTTATTGGCAATTTTTACCTGAACCGTGGCAAGCTCTTGAAGAACTTTACAGTCTAGTTAAGCAGACTCTCATTAAAGGCTAAATGGCTAAAGAATAAGCAAAAGACGACCTTTCTAGCTATCGTCATCAAAGAGTTGTTAAAATCAAAATAGTTTTAACTGATTGGTATCATTATGCTTCTCTGCTTTCTTTACAGTTGTTCTCTTTGCTGTTTTTCGAGAGCCGTGTTTTTCGAGCACTTTTTTGCTCTCTACTTTCCCTTCGAGGCTTTTTCTAATGGAGAAAACCTGATCTTTCATTCGCTTTGATTCAGTCTTGAAATCTACGATGGGGGCGGGATATTCCCCAAGGATGACTGATTCGTAGCTGAGAATTTGCTCTGGGGAGTAATCTCTCAATTCAGGAATCCACCTCTTAATAAAAATACATTCAGGGTCTTGATCTGAAATCTGCTTCGTGGGGCTGTAAACTCGAATGGTATTTATACCTACTATCCCTGCTTGCATTTGAAGTTGAGAGAGATGAATACCCGCTTCATAGTCGAGGAAAACTTGTGCTAAATGAGGATGAATGACTCGCCAGTCAAGATGAAGCCCAAAACACGCAAAGCTTACTAACATGGAGCGCATTCTGAAATTGATGAACCCCGTCGCATTCAGGCATCTCATACAAGCATCGATCATGGGAAAGCCAGTCATTCCTTTCTCCCATGCTTCTAATTTATTAGTATCATTATCGTAAATTAGACCATAATACGCTCTATTCAGAGGCTTAAATTCCATGTGTGGACTCGTCTCTAGTCGCTGTATGAAATGACAATGCCAATGCAACCGAGATTCAAAGGCACGAAGGCTTCTCGCCCAGCGCTTGATGTCTTCATTTTTTTCTAAAGACTTGTTCTCACTTACTTTTTCGTGAGTTTTCTGGAATACATAGCGCAAACTAAGTGTTCCCCATGCAAGATGGACGGAAAGCCGAGAGCCTGAGGTGAAGGCGGTATTAGGTGAAGAGATTCCTCCTGAATACCATTTTCCTCTGTGAGTCAGAAAGCTTTCTAAATCATGATGAGCCTGTGTTTCTGAAACCTTCTGTAACTGATCCCACTGAATGTCAGGATAATTGTTAAGATCAAAAAACTCTTCTAACTTCGGTGTTTGGCGTGCTGAGCATAGGGCTTGAAACTGCTCTGGGAATTTAAGGTTAAGAGGGGTTGGAATGACGGCTGAATCAAAGATACGCTTTCTAATAATAGGCTGTCTATCCTCACGTTTTTTGAGTCTCCTGATCACTCCATTTTGCGGGGGCTCTACCCAATTCACTCCATTTTCTAAACACCATTTCTGAACAGCCATATCTCGCTGATACGTCCATCCGTTTCCAGTTTCCTCATGAGAATATAGAGAGGAGAAATCCCATTCTTTTTTAATGTTGGTCAGTATTTTTAGCAGATGACCTTTAGAGATGAGAATATCTCCACCTAAAGGTTGGCATCGTTTTTTTAAGTCCTGTAGCCCTTCTTGCCAGGCCCAAACGTGCATAGGTGAAATATCAGGTTGAGCGATGTAATCCCTCTCAAAAACAAACAGAGGAAGCACTTCTTCTGCTTGTTCTAAGGCTTGAGAAAATGCTTCATTATCGAGGAGTCTAAAATCTCGTTTTATCCACCAAATAGCACGCTTTATCATGGCCGTAATTGATCGCAATCTAGAGCATAGAACCAGACGCCTGGGCTACGCTGAGCATCGTATGCCCAATGTAGAAAAAGGAGTTCTTTCCATGACTGTTTCATCACGACACGATGACTTGAAGGAACGTGCTCTGCTTTTCTCTGAGCGAGCGCGGGAAAGGTATTATGGTCGGGCATAAGCGAGACGGGCGTGTTCTGTAACGGTGAAATACGTGTCAAGTGCGGTAGACCCAAGGCTTCCTAAACTTTCCCAATCTAAGCTCCCGTCTGTTTCTAATGCCCCCTCCATGAGATCAATCCATTCAACTTGACCTAAAATAAGCTTCGTGCCGTTGATTGGAATATCGATGATGTCTTTAAGCGAAAGCCCCATCTTTACTCTAGCTTCTAGGACGGCAGGAGCATGAAACTCTGGTTCGGGGTAGTCTGGTGTCAATCCTGTGGCGACAAACTCAGAAACTTCCTTGGGATATTTAGCAGAACATTGGTGTGCTTGAGATAAAAATTCAGGCGTAATATGGCTGAGAGTCCAGACCTTGGTTTCTAGGATATTATCCAATGTATGCCGAGCAACTGTGTCAGGGCGAGTGACCATTCCCAAAATTAATGGCGATGAACCAAAGTGTGTAATACTAGAAAAAAGAGACAGGTTCTCTAGCCCTGAAGAGTCTTTCGTTCCGACTAAGCAGGCTGGTTTTACGCCCGGTAAACTGGTCGCAAGTTGTACCTTCTTAAGTTTATCGAATCGCTCTAATTCTTCTGCAATAATCAGCATCGTTTAAAATCGCTCAGAATGCAAACAGCGCAAGCGCAATATTAGCCTTTCGATTTACGACCCCTTTCTGAACAATACTTAATTTGCTCCCAACCTCCTCGAGAGTTCCACTTATTCTCGATTCACTCGAAGGTCACACGGTCACTCCAAGCGAGCTTGATGATTTGGTTCTTAAATTCCTAATCCTCTCCAAAACATAATCTAAGAACTCTCTTTCCCAATAGATGAGGTGCAAGAATCTAACTTTTAGGGATTACGATAAACCCAGTCTCATTATTACCGAGAGTTCGAGACTGTTTCCCTTCATAAATTACTTCCCAACAAGCAATGAGTAAGCAGAAGAAGGCATCAAGCTGATCTTCTGCAGCTTTATTCCATGGGGCATCTAGTAATGTAGAAACGTCTTCATCTATTTTAATTTGGAAAGGAGATTTCTCTAACCAATTCTTAAGATGGGTTTGGTATTCACCAAAAGCGGCTTTCTTCTCAGATACTCGTCCTTTTTTATATTTGATCGTCTTTTCGATTCCAAACCAATGAATCATTGCTGGATGTGGATAAACCTCGATTGCTCTTGATCCATGGTCTTGCCAGTTTTTAGAAATGATTACTCCCTGTTCTCTAAGTCGGTCTGCAATCTCAATTGGTCGATTTACTAAGTTCAAATTTACGGGATGGCATCCTGCTTCATACTTTCGGTAGAGAGATGAGCATTCTTTATCAACAGGGCGTGACCCAGTGTTATTTTGACAAATCAAAGGGGCGTCAATAGCGATAATATGAGATAGGTCTCTCCCATTTAAATTCAGTAAGAGGGTCGAAATTTCTGTCACGGAACAATGCTCATAGATGACTTTTATATGAGATAAGATCCACCGCTCACCGTCCTTCACTAATGCTCCAGTAGCTATAGCATCAGGCATTTTATTTCCCCATGCGAGATCAACTCCTGTTACTTGCCATTTTTGATTCATTTGCGTTAGAAGAACGTCGGGTAGATTAGAAAAGATGCAAGCGGTCACCCTCATATTTCCAAACCAACTCTTTGAACATGACCCTGCTATCAGTGCAGAGAAAAGCCCTGTTTTATATGAAGAGCCATCACTTTTCGGTAATGATAAGAAGTGGGAAATAGCACCGCATAAAAAGCGGCTTATTCTCTACCGGGCCTCGATGACAGCATACTAAAAGAAATTAGAGTCTGAGGTGACCTGCCCCCGAAAAAGAAGACGTGTTATAAATGTAGATTTGGTGCTAACCCTCATCGAGGCAGGCAATTCACCAGATTTTTAGAGTCTTTCTGGAT
>JALZUI010000001.1 GCA_023301545.1 Akkermansiaceae bacterium | reverse complement strand
GAGTTTATTTTTTCAGGATTCTAATTCCTTAACTTTGGCCTCAAGAGCTTTGATCCGGTCGAGTAACTTGGGAAGGCGGTTTACCATTGCGCGTGACTTTCTAGTCTCGCCAATTGGGCGAGCAGGGGATCCTTGGTGATACCCTCCGTCATTAACGGTTTTTCCAAGACCTGACTGACTGGCAATAACGACGTTGTCCCCAACATGGAGGTGTCCAGCGGTTCCAGCCTGCGCACCAACGGTGACAAATGCTCCTGTGGTAGTGCTTCCCGCTAGTCCAGACTGAGCAACGAGCAGGTTGTGCGGGCCTGTGACTACGTTGTGAGCGACTTGTACGAGGTTATCCAGTTTTGTACCGTGTCCGATGACGGTCTTACCAAAGCGTGCGCGATCGATGGTGCTATTCGCTCCGATTTCGACATCGTCTTCAATGATGACAATTCCAATTTGAGCGATTTTCTTATACGCGCCGTCCACGAGTTCAAAGCCGTATCCATCTGATCCAATTACGCAACCTGGTTGAAGGATAACCCGTGAGCCAATTTGGCAATTCTCACGGATTACTACATTGGGGTAGATTACGGTATTCTCCCCAATCGAGCTGCCATTTCCAATAACAACTCCAGGGTGAATTACAGTGCCAGCAGCGATGCTGACGTTTTCGCCGATAATGGCTCCATGCATGATTGCGACTTCGCCTTGAGGGTACGAAGCGCTCTCCGCAATATGAGCGTGCTCGGAAACGGCGTACGTAACTTCTTGTGCTTTGCTGGCCAGCTTTTCAGCGATCGTTGCGAAGGCTAGGGAGGGGTTGGCTACATGAATAATGGCAATTCCCTCTGGGGCTTCCTTAAGGATAGTTGGAGCCAAGACCAGTCCTGCTTTTGAGCCTAGAAAGTCTTGGTAGTATTTTTCGTTCCCGAGGAAGGATGCTTCATTTAGAGTTGCTTCCGATAGGGAGTTAATCCCAGAAATAGAGGCTCCGGTAGATATGAAAAGATCGCCCTCAACTAAGGTGGCGATCTCTTGTTCTGATAGGACGGTGGTCACAGAGCTTATTTAGGAGCTTTTGCTGAGAGCTTTTGGCTGACCTGCTCAGTGATGTCGAAAGACTCATTACAGTAGAGGAAGATTGGTACGCCCTTCCCTCCGACAGAATTTGGGTCAATTACTAAGTCGTACTTATCAGCTTTGGCCACAACAACGACTTCTGCATTGATTTCGGAAAAGATAGCACGGGAGTCTTCTGACGCCTTTTCGTTGAGGGCCTTGCTACGACGCTGTACATATTCAATACGTTCACGTTCGGCAGCGGTGCCAGCCTGTCTTACTTGTTCAAACTCTTTTAAAAATTCAACTTTCTTTTTTTCTCCAAGACTTGGATCTTCAAGTTTTTTACGAAGATCATCGTGCTTGGATTTGTAATTTTGGATTACTTTGAGTTTTTCGTCATTCTCTTTCTGCATTTTAGCCTTTTCTAAATTTACGACTTTTTGCGTTTGAGCTGTTTTATAGTAGCCGTCGAAGAGGCTTGCTACATCTACGGTCGCAAGTTTGAGTTCGGCTGAAGCAGTGATGCTTGTAGCCGCGAGCATTAATAGGATGTTTTTGAAATTCATTAAAATCATACAAAACTATAGTTTTGCTGTAGTCAACGCCAGATCTGTAAAATTAAGGGGAATTGTTAATTTTAAAAGGGGCACTCAGAGTTTAGTAAAGGTGCTTCACGTTTTCCCAGCATACAGGTTCAGACTTCATGCCTTGTTGGAAGCGCTCAGACAAGATCTCTATGAGCCCAGGGTGTCGGGCGCAGAGGTCAGTCATTTTCCAACTTAGTCCCTCATGTTGAGCGGCCGCGGCATCACAAATTTCCCAGACATCTCCATCGGGACCAGCATGCCTTCCCGGTGAAGCAAAGAGCATGGAAACAATGACTTCATTGCGGTACCCTTCTTGTCCGATGACGGCTTCCAGTAAGGGCTCATTAAAGGCGTATTCATCCGCTTCGCGTCTTTCCATTGAGCACGGGTTAACGTGGGGAAAGGTTTCTGTGGGGAGTAGCTCGCGCATTTGCGCTGCTAGGTGATTGCGTACATCGGTGACGACCTTACGTGGTGCGCCGTGATCTACGACTGCGACGGAGGGGGTTTTGTAGCCTTGTTCTTGTTGGGTCTTGTAGACGTGATCGACTAGAATCTGAGCCATCCGTGTGTCTTTCGGGTCGAGGGGCTCAACGACGCAGGGCGCTACGAGTACTTCCAGCTCTGGCCAGTTGCTCTGCTGGAGCGCTTCGACGCGTTGCAGTAGGTATTCTTTGATGGCGGCGCTGGGGCCGAAGAACATGGGAGTGACATGGAATTTGTTGTAACCCTCTTTTCTCATCTTTTTTATAAAGGGCTCGAAAATTTCGGCAGGGGTTCCTTCTAATTTTTCGGCTGCAATCTTCGTTGAGTGGAGCAGGGAGACCGCGTGAATTTTGTAACCTACTGCAGCACCCAGGCGCGCAGCGAGGCTTCTGAGGCTCATTGTGGACTCTGGGCGGTAAGACCCGTTATCGGTGATCATGCAGCAAATTTCAGACATAGTAATACCAATAAACTAGTTTTCTAATGGTGCAATCGAGTTCTCTCTAAAAAACAATACAGAGAGATGTTTTTAAAAGGTAAAAAGAAACAAAAAAACCTCCACGAGGGAGGTATTAATGTATGTGAATTGAGGTCCAGTCGACCTAGAGTTCAACCTCTAGGATCTGACGGCCTTTGTAGCTGCCACAAGAAGGGCATGCAATGTGGCCAGGGATCTTTGCGCTACACTCAGGGCATGTCGCAAGTTGTGGACGACGCCAGCGGTTTGCACCACGACGCATTTTCTGTTTTGACTTTGAAGTTCTTCTTTTTGGAGCTGCCATAATTTCTACGGGTTAGAGTTTTTACAAATTATCAAGTTGATCTAATGTTGCCCATCGATCATCAGGAGCATTTGCGGACTGGTCTTCTAGATCATTCTTTTGGTCCTTGTCCAGTGCTAAATACTTTTCTTCGACAGAACAGGTCATTTCTTCGTCTGCCATGTCGCAAACAGGGTAGGTTGGGAAGAGGATCATAATCTCCTCACGGAGCTGTTCGGTGGGGTTTACGACTTCTTCTACGATCTCGATTGAAACCGTAAATTCCTTAATTGCAATCGTCTTGGTAAAGGGGTGCAGGGTACGTACGCATTCGAGCTCAAACTCTGCAGAGAGCTTACCTTGGAGGAGTAATTCAGTTTCGAAGCGCTGAACGTATAGGTCGTATTTAAGTCCGCTTACGGCCTTCCCTTCGTCATCTTTTAGTTCAAAGATGTCGGGGTGGATCTCTCCCTGGAGCTGGTCTCCGAATTCTGATAATTCGTGGAGTTCGATTTCTAATAACTCGATCATGATAAATCTTCTGAGGTGACGGATTGCTGTTCGCGAGATCCTAAAATTTCGGCATGTTTAATGATGTCTGCCTCAGATTGGTTGAAACGGTAGGCGTGACAATTCGGGCACATTTGTACGTTGATCATAACGATTGATTCACATCCTTCGCAGATTTTAAAGTCCTGAGGGCTTTCTGCTATTTGTTTTGCTGCTTTTTGCCTCGCGTCCATTGTTTTAATCGTGGGGCGTGTATGTATAGTAATTACAGGCTTAATAGCAAGCACGAAGGTAGAATTAAGGTTGCTTGCGGTACTTCATGAGGCCATCGGCAATGACGCGAGCAGCTACGGTCTTATACCATTGGGTACTGCAGCGAGCGCGTTCAGCGGAATTACTGATGAAGCCGAGCTCGACGAGGACGGCAGGAGAGTTTGTTCCAGAAAGGACGTGGAGGCTACGTTGTTTGATCCCTCTGTTTTTGCATTTGAGATTACTAATGAGTCTAGGTTGTACTTGAGATGCGATTTTGCGCCCCTCGCTACTGAGGTAAAAGGTTTCTATACCCTTGATAGACTTGTTCGTGTGGGCGTTAAAGTGGACGCTGACAAAGATTGAATTTGGGTATTTATTGGCAATTTCGCAGCGACGGCTTTTACTTACAGTAATGTCAGATTTGCGAGTGAGGACCGTTTTTATCCCTCTGGACTTGAGTTCATAAGCGAGCTTTTGCGCTACTATGAGATTAAGGGTGGATTCTTTAACTCCTCCCCAATACGCTCCTCCGTCTCTGCCCCCGTGGCCAGGGTCGATGACGACGGTGCTGAAGTGTCGAGCCTCACACCATGTGATACTCATCAAAAATAAAAAAATTCCAATAAATCTACGCATTATTACTTAAGGTATTTAACAAGTCTGAAGTAAATTGCACGTAAAATTTATATTTTACCGAAATTAGCTAATTTTGGCCCAATTTCGTAGATGTTGTGGCGTGTGTTACTCAATACCGGAGATCTAGGTATTGAATTTTTCGACTGCAGACAGTGCGCATTTAACGCCATCCATTGCGGCGGAGACGATTCCACCGGCGTATCCCGCCCCTTCAGCGCAAGGGAAGAGGCCCGTGACCTCTGGATGCATTAAGGTTGTTTCATCTCGAGGGATGCGGACAGGAGAGCTTGTGCGGGTCTCAAATCCAATCAGTAAGGCTTCCTCTGTTTCGTAGCCTTTCATTTGTTGGCCGAAGAGCTTGAGCCCTTTTTGTATGCGGGCGGTGTGAGCATCTGGGAGAAGGGTGTCCAGGCGGGTGG